>NZ_JBVTQY010000002.1:0-240593 GCF_055755215.1 Planctobacterium sp. R6 | reverse complement strand
TCGAGTCAAAACCCCACCTGAAAAAACGAAATCGCAGTTCATCCCAACCAAAGCGATGCGAAAGAACTTACGAAAAACATCGCGATCGCAGCCTTCGGCTGCTTAAAAAAAGAAACCCCCGCTAAAAAGCGGGGGTTTATCATCAATCTGAAGCCTCCGAAGAGGCTTTTAAATTTAGATTAATCAACACAGCGGTTAATCAAAGATCAGCGGGTTTAGACCCTTCCACTCTGCTTTTAAGCTTCTGACCAGGTCTGAATGTGACCACGCGACGGGCTTTGATGGGTATATCTTCTCCTGTCTTAGGATTTCTGCCGGGACGTTCATTTTTTTCCCGTAAATCAAAATTCCCAAACCCGGATAGTTTTACCTGTTCACCCGCTTCCAGGGCTTCACGCATTTCTTCAAAGAAATGTTCCACCAGATCTTTGGCGTCTCGTTTATTAAGACCCAATTTTTCAAACAGGTGTTCTGCCATATCTGCTTTGGTCAGAGCCATAGGTTATTCCCTCAAAGATGCATTAAATTCTTCAGTGAGTTTTTCTACTACACCATTAACAATACTTTGGATTTCACTTTCTTCAAGCGTTCGCTCAACATCTTGTAGTGTCAGGGACAAAGCAAGGCTCTTTTTACCCTTTCCAATATTGTCACCACGGTACACGTCAAATAAGTTTAGGCCAACCAGTAGATTTGTGCCAAATTTTTCAATGACTTGCAAGACTTCTGATGCATTTATTGCTTCATCAACGATAATTGCTATATCTCTGCGGTTAGCAGGGAAACGTGACAAGGGTTTCGCTTTAGGCAACTTTGCTTCATTTAAGTGCGTTAACAGCAGTTCAAATACATAAGTCCGGCCATTTAACGCCAATGGTTTTTCAAACTTAGGATGCACAGCGCCGACATAGCCCACCAACTGTTCACCGAGGTAAATCGCTGCCGTTTGTCCTGGGTGCATAGCGCTATGCTCGGCCTTTTTAAACTGGTATTCAGCAGCATTACCGGTGAGTGAAAGTAATCGCTCAACGTCACCCTTAATATCAAAAAAGTCTACTTTCTGGCTGTTTTCATTCCAGTATTCCGGGGCCTTATCACCGGCGATAACACCGGCAATCATCTCTTCCTGACGAACCCCTACCTTAAAAGCAGTATCAGGAACAAAGCGCAAGCCGGTTTCAAACAAACGAATCCGACTTTGTTGGCGATTCTGATTATAGCTTACGGATTTCAACAGGCCGGGTAGCAAACTTAAACGCATCGCCGACATATCCGCCGAAATTGGATGTGGTAATATTAAACTCTCAGCATCCGCAAACAACAATCCTTGTGCTTTAGGATCAACGAATGAGTAGGTAATTGCTTCCTGATAATCATTGGCCACCAACACATCTTTAAACACATTGATGTTCAGTGCACTTTCCCGATGCTCCGGCATCGCCAGCGACGCCACAGGTGCCACATTGGGGATATTGTTATAACCATAAATGCGGGCCACTTCTTCGATCAAATCTTCTTCGATTGCGATATCAAAGCGATAGGCAGGCACCAGACACTGCCATGCACTGTCATCAAAAGAAGTATCAAACCCAGAGCGCTGTAACAACTCGGTTACCTGAGCGGCAGGAATTTCAATTCCCAGAACACGTGCCAAACGCGATTGACGCAAGCAAACTTTTTTAGCGGCAGGAATATGGCTATCTGAAACAGCTTCCACCACAGGGCCGGCTTCGCCACCCACAATATCTAACAGGAGTTGCGTAGCTCGTTCCATAGCAGTTTTTTGCAACTGAGGATCAACACCACGCTCATAGCGGTGTGATGCATCTGTGTGTAGTCCGTATTGGCGGGCTTTGCCGGCAATGGCTAAAGGTGCAAAAAACGCACTTTCCAGGAAGATATCCACTGAACCGTCAGAAACCCCTGAGTCCAGTCCACCAAAGATACCCGCCATCGCCAACGGCTTGTGTTCATCGGCGATCACTAAGGTATTACTTTGCAGTTTTACCTCATTGCCATCCAACAAAGTTAACGATTCGTCTTGTTGAGCAAAGCGAACTTTGATGCCACCCTCTATTTTGGCCAGATCAAATGCGTGCATTGGGTGTCCAAGCTCCAGCAACACATAGTTGGTCACGTCGACCACAGGGTCGATAGCACGAACGCCGCTGCGACGTAACCTTTCGGTTAACCAGGTCGGAGATTTCGCCTCCAGATTAATGCCTTTGATTACCCGTCCTAAATAACGAGGGCAGGCTTCGGGCGCTTCCAGAGTGATACTGCGACTTTCGTCAATGCCAGGAGCAACCGGTGGAGCCTGAACTTCAGTAACATCGGCGTTGTTTAACACACCGACTTCTCTGGCCAGACCGCGAATACCTAAACAGTCCGAGCGGTTAGGCGTCAAATCTACTTCGATAGAAACATCATCCAGGTTCAGATATTCACGGATATCCTGGCCAACCGGTGCATCTGACGGCAGTTCAATTATACCGTCGTGATCGTCAGAGATTTGTAACTCAGAAAAGGAGCACAACATACCAAATGAAGGTTGCCCCCTTAACTTCGCTTTTTTAATTTTAAAATTGCCCGGTAGTACCGCACCCACAGTCGCCACCGCGACTTTTAGACCCTGACGGCAGTTTGGTGCACCACAAACGATATCCAGTAACTCGTCACCGCCGACATTTACTTTGGTAACTCGCAACTTGTCAGCATCAGGATGTTGACCACACTCAACGACTTCACCGACAACTACGCCACTGAACTCGCCAGCTACAGCATCAACACTGTCCACTTCCAGACCGGCCATGGTGATTTGTACCACCAATTCATCTGTTGAAATTGCTGGATTAACCCAGTCTCTTAACCATTTTTCACTGAATTTCATGCTGTTACTTATTACTTAAATTGTTTCAGGAAGCGCAAGTCGTTCTCAAAAAACGCGCGTAAATCGGTTACGCCATAGCGCAACATTGTCAGTCGCTCAACGCCCATACCAAATGCGAAGCCGGTGTATTCTTCAGGGTCGATATTGACCGCCTTCAATACGTTAGGGTGTACCATTCCACACCCCAGCACTTCCAACCATTTGCCATTTTCACCCATCACATCCACTTCCGCGGATGGTTCAGTAAAAGGGAAATAGGACGGGCGAAAACGTACCTGTAAATCCTGTTCAAAGAAGTTACGTAGAAAATCGTGCAAAATACCTTTCAGTTCAGCAAAATTGACATTCTTATCAACCATCAGACCTTCTACCTGATGGAACATCGGTGTGTGTGTCTGATCATAGTCATTTCGGTACACGCGGCCCGGCGAAATAATACGCAGTGGCGGCTGCTCAGTTTCCATAGTCCGGATCTGAACGCCAGATGTTTGCGTACGCAACATTACGTCGGGGTTAAAATAAAAAGTATCGTGATCTGCTCTGGCCGGATGATGTGCCGGAATGTTGAGTGCATCAAAATTGTGAAAGCCGTCTTCCACTTCTGGCCCGGATTTAACCTCGAACCCTAAATCACCGAAAAATCGTTCTATGCGGTTAATTGTTCGGGAAACCGGATGTAACCCGCCTACGTCGGTTTTATTACCGGGCAATGTGACATCAATCGATTCGCTTGCCAGTTTGGCATTTAGTTCTGCTTCTTTCAGTGCTTCACCGCGCGCATGGATAGCCTGCTGCACTTGCTGCTTGGCTTCATTAATGCGTTGTCCCATCAGGGGGCGCTCTTCCGGAGCAACCTGCCCCAGACCTTTTAATAATGCGGTTAATTCGCCCTTTTTGCCCATGTAACCAACACGGATTTCGTCTAGTGCATTCACACTATCGCAAGACGCAATCTCTGACTGCGCCTTATTCACTATGGCTTCGAGATCCATAAACTCCCCGAATGCTTAAAATTTAAGGAAAATGATGAAGGCGGAATTCTACACGAAACCCGTGGAAATGGGCTAGTACAATGCCCTATTTTTCATACAATACAGTAATTTATTGCTCGTTTTCGGCGATATTTTGCAAATTTGGGACTGATTGCCCCAATCAACGTGAAGGTATAGTAAATTTGTCGTATGTCTTGGGTTAATACTGGTATCCATTTTAAGGTTATGACACATTGCTATCACAGATCAGGTTGATGACCTATAATTACAGCTTCCTGCTGTATTTTTGAACGGTTAACGATTCAAGATTAGCAAACCGGTTAAAATATTTATCATGGTCCGCTAATATTGCACAAAATCAAACAATTAGATGACATATGGATATTTTTGTAGCCCGCCAGGCGGTGCTTAACAACAACAAGCAAACAGTAGCTTACGAGTTATTGTTCCGGGAAGGTAGTGATAACGCCTACCCGGCCGGTGTTGAATCTAAAACGGCAACCTCTCGCCTGATATTAAATCATCACTTAAATAGTGGCTTTGCACACATTACCGGTGGTAGAAAAGCACTCATTAACTTTTGTAGTGAAGGGATCATCGAACAACTCCCCGCCTTAGTTGCCCCGGAAGAGTTGATCATTGAAATACTAGAGGATGCAGAGCCTAGTGATGAGTTGCTGGCGGCCTGCCAGATATTAGCCGAAAAAGGCTACCGGTTGGCGCTGGATGACTTTAGCTATAACCCGGCCTGGGATCGGTTTTTGCCGTATATCCGTCTTATCAAATTTGATTTACAAACCCTGAACTATGAACAAATACAGGCTCAGTTAAGCATTCTGAAAAAACATAAAAAACTCAAATTCCTGGCTGAAAAAGTGGAGACACAACAGGAATTTGAGCAATGCAAAACTTTGGGGTTTGAGTTTTTTCAAGGCTACTTTTTCTGCCAACCTGAAATGATGAGTGGTAAAGATGTCAGTGCCAACTACAACATTGTGGTGGCGATACTGTCAGAAGTGCTGCGACCACAGTTTAGTTTTGACCGATTAACCGCCCATTTTGAGCTGGATGTTTCACTGACTTACAAACTGCTGAAATTTATCAATTCCAGTCTGTTTCAGTTACAGGAGCAGGTAGGTTCTATCAAACAGGCGTTAATTTATCTTGGCGAAGAAGAAGCCCGCAAATTTATTGCTTTGATCGCCACCGCACACATTGCTCAGGAAAAACCTGCCGAACTGGTGAGGATGTCCGTTGTACGGGCGAGAATGTGCGAAATTATCACTGGTCGCACCAAAGCGGGAGATACTGACTCAGGCTTTCTGCTGGGATTGTTTTCACTCATCGATGTTATCCTGAACAAATCCATGGAAGACATCGTCTTATCTCTGCCACTGATGGATGAAATAAAAGAAGCGCTGCTGGGCTATAAAAATAGCTTGTTCCATATCATGCAGCTGATTAAGGCTTATGAAAGCGGCAGTTGGTATAACACTCAGCGCTTTGCCAACGTAGTACAAATAGAAGAAAAAGCCCTGCCTGGCATTTACCAGGAAGCGTTAGAATGGTCTGCAAGCTACGAAACAGCTACCGTCTCCTGACCTCAATATTGAGGGCTACGTGAGCGACGTAATGGCCAACAAAGTAACAGGAACATGCACAAGAACCCCCACCAGTAATGCAGTTCAACGGCATACAGGGTGAGTAGTTCAATGATGATAATACAGCCAGGCATCAGATACACAACGCCTGGCGTTTTACCCTGTAACCGCCAGCTGAGTAACAACAGACTCAAACTGGCTATTGGGTGCAGCCCCGGCAACAACCACACAGCAGGAGTATTGCCCAAATACACGGCAACATTCACGGCCACAAGTGTCAAACCTGCAAGCCAGCATAGCTGAGTCCGTCTTCGATCTTTATGAACGTCAACAAACAAGGTCCAGCGGCGGTTTGAAGCAGTTGCAGCACGAAAGTCTGTTACCAGATTAAGCCCCATTTGCAGCAGCAGGGCGACGGCAAAATAGGATGCAAACAGATTAATCTGATGATAAAAAAGCCAGTAGTACAACAGGCAAGTAAGGTAACAGCCTTGATTGTACGCCAGCGCGACCCATAAGGTTTTCTTCCCCAACCAATGATATACGCAGCAAAGAAGAAACAAGGTAATTAATACCAGGGCCAACCACCACCAGTTTGCTGTGTACTCGGCATACAACAGCAACCAGGTTTGCTTAGAGAATAAAACAAAGTCCTGTACTGAATAAGTCCACCACACATCCATATTAGATAGCTCTGAAGGCGTCTTTGATGGCCCGCTGAGTTTTCAGATCAGGCAATTCGCCATACATTGCCTGCATGTTCTCCTGCATATGAGCCACCTGACTGGTGGCAGGGATCGCTACCGTGACACCAGGTGTGGCCAGCACATATTTTAATAACAGTTGTGGCCAGGTAGAGCAGCCCAGCTCACCTGCCCAGCCGGGCACAGGTGCCTGTTTCGCATGAGTGGCTAACCGGCCTCCCTGAAATGGTCGATTGCAAATAACCGCTACCCCCTTTTCCCGGGCGAGAGGGATGAGCGTCTGCAACGCTTCGGTATCAATCAGGTTGTAGGTCAACTGAACAAAATCCACAGGATGACTCTTGAGTATCATTTCCACTTCTTTATGTCGCCGTCCATGAGACGTAGTGATGCCCAGGTATCGGATGATCCCCTGCTGCTTAAGTTCCTGAAGCCAGGGTAAGTGATGTTGCCAACCGACTAAATTATGAACCTGTAACAAATCAAATCGGAATTGCTGCCAAAAGGCCAGTGAGTCACTCAATTGTTCCCGGGCTTCGTTTTGTGAACTGGTCCAGGTTTTAGTGGCCGCAAACGGTTTGAACCCGGGGTTTTTAGCCAAGGTGTATCCCAGCACCTGTTCTGCTGAACCATACATAGGCGACGAGTCAATAAACGTTCCCCCGGCGCTAAAAAAAGCCCCTAACACCTCAGCACGGGCGTCGCGAAGTTGCGGATTATTTCCCACATTAAAGGTTATCCAGGTGCCCATTCCTAACATGGGCACACGTTCACCGGAACTGGGTATTAATCCGGTATGGAGCTTTGGCTGACGCGCGGCGTTTATGGTTGCAGGCGTCAATAGGCTGGCAGCCCAAAGTGCCCCGCAACCCGATAGAAACTGTCGCCGGTTAGTGTATTTCCAGTTTTCCATTGCTGCTTCCAGCTAAGTATTTATACCAATCGCAACAGTCCAATTACAGCTGTCCAAGGGGAGCGTATTGCATCAGCTAATCCGTTAATGCAACATTGCATTGAGCTGATCAATAACTTCGCACCATTGTGCATCTTCTTCTAGTTCAGCTTTAATAAACGCCCGTTGAGAATCAGTCCAGAAGTCGGCCTGTTCTATATGGACATCATCAGGCAAGCCTTTATTTTGATAAATAAAGTAGTCCATGCCTTCATCGCTGGCATCCAGACCCAGCTGACAAAACAAGTCTTTTAACGTAGGTGTCGTACCAATCATAATCTCAACCTCCGATTTCAAACAAATTGACACTGTTCAGCGTTGCCACTAAACCCTGTGTAAGCAGAGCGCGCTATTTATTACTGTACATTTTTTAAACTCAGAAAAAAACGCCCTGACTTTGATTTTGACACTACACAAATTAACGGAGCCTTAGAAATATCCAATCGTCACTGTGCAGTTTACAAACGGAATATGCCCATTAATAAAATTAAGGTATGAGTATAGTGTAGTATTGGAAAAAAATTTTGCGACGCAGCGCAAACAGACAAAATTAAATCAGGAACCGTCCATGCCCTTTTATACTGTAACAAAAGCCGTTGCTGCATTAACATTTACCTGCCTTTCCTGTTTCAGCGTAGCTCAGGAATTCATAAAAATACCCGATGAAAGATTGTTAATTCTGAAAACCGATGTCGGTGATGTGTACATCGAGTTAGCGCCTCATATTGCACCTCAACACGTGTCCCGCTTCCTGGCACTGCACAGCATGCAGGCATACGACAATACTGCGTTTTACCGTGTCATTGATGGTTTTGTCGCCCAGGCAGGGCCTGGAGGTAAAGGTAAACAGCCCTATCCACCTTTAAAAATGGAAGCGATTCACCCTACCAAAGAGCTGGAATTTAGCCTGGTTCAGGAAAGGGATTTATTTGCGGCCTATACCGCATTCAGCCGGGGTTTTGCGATTGCGCTGAACGCCAAAAAAACGGAATACTGGTTAACTCACTGTCCAGGTGTTGTCGCAATGGCTCGTGACAATGACCCTGACTCAGCCGTCAGTGACTTTTACATTACTATTGGTCAGGCTCCGCGATACCTGGACAAAATAATGACAATCTTTGGCCGGGTTGTATATGGCATGGAAGTAGTGCAGCGCGTCCAACGCGGTGTAGTCGGCGAAGACGGCTTAATGGCAAACAGTCACAAGCCCACTCAAATCCACTCCACGATTCTGGTAAGTGAGTTACCTGTTGAAAAACGACCGGTAATCCGGGTGGAAAATACCCACGGTAACTTATTTGATGTCAAACTGGCAGAGCGCAGACACCGCAGCCATCCTTTCTTTTTCGAAAAGCCGCCTGCGGTGCTGGATGTTTGTCAGGTACCTCTCGCCACACAGTTTGAGGCCCCGGCTCAACCTTAGTCGCGATTTCGCCCGTATTTGTCATGGCTGGTAACCCAGTCACCGGCGATCACAGCGCATCCCAGTGAAATATCACCAGCCAGCACTGTCGCGGCAACTATCTCAGCAAACTTATTCGCCTTGCCTTTGCCGTAACAACCCAACAGATTGAGACATTCCTTTTGGGTTGGCAACCCTGTCCCACCGCCATAAGTAGCACAAATCAAAGAAGGTAAAGTAACTGCAAGGTATAAATCCCCATTGTCCAATAACTCATGAGACAAAATGCCGGCATGAGACTCAACCACATTGGCTTCATCCTGCCCTGTGGCAATAAACAGAGACGCGATCCCATTGGCTGAGTGTGGACCATTGTAGGCCGCGCCGGCCATCATGGCTCCGGTATTCGCCATGACACAAGCACGTGCCATAGCCACAGTATCGGTGTGCATATAACGCATCAGGATGTCACGATTAATAATCACTTCAGCGATAACTCGCTTACCCCGCGAGCCCAACATATTCAGATGGGAGTGTTTCTTGTCAGTATCCATATTTCCGGACAGCAAATAGCGTGTCGGCGTTTGGTAATTAGCAATTATCCACTCACAGGCGGCCAGTGTTGCCTTTCCAACCATGTTCTGACCCGCTGCATCGCCCGTCGTATAGTTAAACCGCAAATAGCGCATTTTTGCCACTGACCATTGCTGAATATTCACCAGTTTTCCAATGCTGGTGGTGGATTCCGCCACTTCTTTGATGTTGTCAAAGTTTTGTTTGACCCAGTCTCCAAATGCCCGTGCTTCCTGAGCATCATTAAAAATGAATGCCGGTGCGCGCTGCATATACTGCTCTACAACAGTCGTTTTACAGCCACCTGACTCGCTGATAACCCGCATACCACGGCTATAACTGGCTACCAGCGTGCCTTCGGTTGTAGCCAGAGGCACGTAAAAATCGCCCTGTGCGTGTTCTCCATTGATGGTAATTGGGCCCGCGACACCAACCGGCATTTGTACGACACCGATAAAGTTCTCAATATTTCCGGGCAGACAGCCAGGGTCGATACTAAACTGGCCTGTGTGTTCCAGTGCTTCACCAGTTTTTGCGGTTAAAAAGTCGCGTCTGGTTTTCGCCATTTCGTGTGTGTAATTGGTTTTCCCATTTCTGGGAATGCGATCTGCTATTTTCATAATGATGTGCCCCGGCAACTTTTTTGTGTGTGCTTATTCAATGTATAACATTCGCCATTGCAACAGGATGACATTTTAACCGAATAACCGCTGATCAGAGCTGTAGAAGTCGGATCACCTCCACTATTAGCCGCCAAATGTAACAAAATTGTTAATTCAAAATAATATAACCAGAACCGGTCAGTTTAATTACCCTTATATTGATTTCCCATAAGAGCAGTAAATCCCTTGCGAGATTATTTTTTAATCACTATAACCTGCACTGGTCGGAAGTCATACCAGACCATAAACCAATAATTCGGGTTTGGGGCTTCAGATCTTTTTATAAAAAATCAGGAACAAAAAATGAGAAAAATAACATTTACTATATTGACCCTACTCCTCTACCTCTCGTCCCCGGTTTCCGCTAATACTGGCCTGGCCTTAGTGCATGGAACAGGGAACCCATCGGATGCCTACAACGATTACTGGACCGGCGATTTCGTGAACTCAGTACGTCAGGGGTTGCCCAACCCATCACTGGTATTGGTAATTAACTGTAATTTCGATAAATACATGTGGGATAACGCCGCGGCCGGCTGCCTGGCAGGAGCCCTTAGCCAGTTTATCAGTCAAAACCAGATAACCAATCTGAAGGTAGTAACTCATTCCAATGGCGGCAATGTGATGCGCTGGATATTGAGTAATCCTACCTGGGACAGCCGCTATCCGAATATCATAAACAAGACCAGCCGCGTCATTGCACTGGCTCCTTCCAGTGGCGGTACTCCGTTAGCTGACGCGGTAATGAACGGCAATGTTTTTGAATCTACTCTGGGATGGTTATTAGGCTATAAATCTGACGCCGTAAGACAGCAGCAGGAAAGTTGGATGGTCTATTACAACAGCAACTATTTGTCCGGTACTTCTGGTCGTCCGGCTTTACCAACGATTTTTGAAGCAGTAGTGGGCAGTGATGTTGATTCTGCGATATGGGACGGTGACAGCTATTGCGCAGGTTATCAGAATCAGGTTGCTCTTGAAGTAACACAAAACTGGTTAGACTCCTGCTCAGATGGTTTCCTGAATTGTTCTTCACAACAGGCGGCCGGAACCACCTGGTTTAAAGACAAGCAAAAAACCAAAGGCAGTGAACCTCTGAGTCACCAGCAAAGTCGCCGTGACTGTTTTAACCTGGACAAATTAGTTCGTGACCGTATCTAGGAGCCAAAGATGAAACCTATAAAAAACATTAAAAACAAAACCCTCCTGGTACTGGCACTGGCGCTTAGCAGTCAGGCGATAGCTGCGACACAGCAGTCTTATCAGAGCAGTGAGCCTGCTGCAGTATCTCTCCCGATGCAGGACGATGTTGAGCAACAGCGGGTTACCTACATTTGGGCCACCGTTGATTCGACCAGCAGTCATATTTCACAAAGTCAGCAGGTACAAAGCGACGAATACTGGCAGACAGTGACTGGTGCTGAGCTAAACAAAGGTTTTCCTTTGTATGTAGGGTCTGACGCTTTAGTCAGACTGGCTCCCATGGCCAGTTATCAGTCCGGTGCTCGTCAGATATCTCCGGCTGTAAATATGGATTCAATCAGTCTGTCTGCTTCCGCCGGTTCTCAGCCCACGGTGAGTCTGTTGGCTGACCAAGAAGCCATGCAAACAGCCGGATTTGATGATGGCAGTGTCGCCGTAAAAGTAGCTAATCACTCTGATAAGCCATTAACTATGCGCAGTGAATCACAAATACCTGGTGATGCTGAATACCTGTTGCATGTGAAGGAAAAAAGCAGCACCGGTTTACTCCAGTTTGCGATGCCCTCTCAGCTGGACAGCCAGCAGCAGGCAATTACTATCAATGCTAATCTGGGCGCTAAGGCTATCATTCCAATGACGACCCAGGTCAGCATCATCACACCTGCAGGCGAGCACATTGCAGCACAACTGCAGCACAACAAAGTAACTTTTGATCAACAGTTGTCTGAATACGGCGCCCGTCAGGGTCTCTATCAGGTGCAAATCCATACGCTTGGAAACGTGAATGGTAAGCTGATCAAGCGTTCAGCAAAACTGCCCTTTGCCCTTACCGCTAAAACTGCCGCCATTGAAAAGGTTACGGTTAGCGATAAGCTCTGGGTATCTCTGGATGTGTTGGAGTCAGGTCGTTACAACCTGACTGCGACCTTGCAAGGTATCGATAAAAACGGCAAAGCCCACTCATTGCAAACTGCCGACGTCGCAGAGTATTTTGAGCAGAGCCGAGCCATGGCATTGCCATTTGAGCTTCAGAACTTTTCCCAGTATGACCGCTTTGAGCTGGTGAATGTAAAACTCACCGATCAAAGCCGACTAATGACGTTGCAGGTATTACCGCAACTTAAATAGTCAATGCTGATTAAAAAGGCCGGGCTCATTTCAGAGTCCGGCATTTTTTTGCACCGTAAATCAGCGGCAAGTTAAATCAGCGACTAGTTATTTAAGCCTCTTTTTGAATAATCAGGTGCTGAATCTTTTGCTCACCGATGTAACAGAAAACTTTCAATATTACGCCATACAGTGCGGTTAACAAACATACAGCGATGGCAGGCCCCAGCACTTTGTCCATAACATCCACTTCCATGTTAACCCCAATCGCGACTGCGCCAATAAGCACTCCCATCCCCCCCAGCCACAAACTGCTGTTGCCGAGTATTGTGTAAACGTGTTTGGCGGCTTTTAATTCTGTAATATCCATTATCAGTTCATTATCAAACAATAGCCGCAATGCCGTTTTGCAGGTTTGCGCTGAGCAGATGCCAAAGGTTAATAAGATGGCAGGCGGATAAACCACCAGAATAGACGGTACATCTATAAATATGTCTACTTCACCACTAAACATGATTGCCATGAGCAAAGTAGCCAGAAAGGTCAACAAGCCTAAAATAAACATCAGTAATCCCCTTTTGTTTTGCCATAAATAACGTACGGCCGTTCTGACAGCCTGACGCTGATACCATGCCAAAGCGGTTAAATAATCTTGAGATTGCAGTTTCTGCGAGTATTCTTCTGCCAGGTCTCCGACCACAGGCTCTTTTAATTCCGCCGGCAAACACCAGGTTAAAAAGCGCTCTGTAATCTGTGGCGGTTGAGATACCATTGGTTGATTTTTATACCTCACAATTGCACTCCGCGGCCACGTAAAGTCAGGCCCTGCCACATTTGAGTCAACGCATCTTTACTGCGTTTCAGCGCCTGTTGTCCTTTGGCTGTAACTTTAAAATACTTTTTCGCCCGACCGCCCCGCTCTTTAGTAGGCTCTCCCATACTGGATGTCACCATACCTTTGACTTCTAAACGTTCCAGGGTTGCATACAGCGCTCCAACGGTTACATCTCGATTAAGCTGCTCTGCCAGTAACTCTCGCACGGTTTTGCCATAGGCATCGGAGCCAAGGCGCATCACTGCCAGTAAGATTACCTGTTCAAACTCACCTAAGTATTTTTGCTCACTCATAATGAAAATATCTGCACTATTTACTCTATAATGTAGAGGATATTTGTAAGAGTGCAATATTTATTTTATTTTGTGGAGTAAATTAAATGACGGTCTGCTCAGTATTCCACTTACTGAGACTCTGTGGATGTGGATTGAGTATTGGACCAATGAGGATCGTAATATTGCATTGATAAACCGTAAGAAGCATAGATTTCCTGAAGTTCACCAGTTTCCAGCATCCGTTCAAGGAAATAGTCAACTTTATCTCGCAAATCTTCGGGTTGTATGTTTTTAACTTTTCGGGAGATACCCAGCTGAAAAACCCGTTCTTCACCTATGGGTTTATCTAAGAATCTGACATTGTGAATCTCGCCTCGTTGCTCCAGATACCAGGTAAAAATTCGTTCGTTGACTGCCACGGCTTTTACCCGTTTTAAAAACAGCAGCTCAGGGAGCTTAGCCATTGTATTCACCTGGATTGGCTTAATGTTGCCCAGTGCCACCGCCTCATCAAACTCTACGCCAATCGAATTACCAAAAACCACACCGATATCACCGTGACTGTATAAATCTTCCAGGCGTTCATAGCTAAAAGGTGTGTCGTTGAGTATTGCCAACCGATAGGTAGACTTGTGCAAAGGCTGCGCTCCAAACACCACATGCTTTCGGTAGCGGTCCATTTTAAACAGCACACCCAGATCGATTCGGCCTTTGATGAGGTAATCCGTCGCTCTTTTTTGCGGTAACAGCAGGACTTTAAAGTCACTGTCTATGCGACTCACAACTGCGCGTATGACATCAATATCCGGCCCTTTTGCCTGGTTGTTTTCGATGATGTGGTAAGGGGCAAAGCTAATATCAATCACACCGATTTTAAGCCCTAACGGCTCAGGTGCCTCATCTGCCAACACAAGGGAAATAGGCGCAATAGCAATCAATAAAATGGCGTTAAAAAAGCTTAAAGTGTGGACACGCATGATCAACAGAAAACATCGAAAATTGCTCAGGGAATAACCAAAGTGTTAACGAGAGCAAGGAAAAACTCAAGTCAGGAGAGTTTGCTTAACATTTTATCAGCCCCAAAAAGAAAAACGGGATGCATCCTGCATCCCGTTTCCCATATAAGAACTTAAGCTAAATTTGTTAAAAAATTAAGCTAATGCGCCTTTAGCGGCGTTTACTAATGCTGTGAAAGCTGCTTTATCGTGTACCGCAATATCCGCCAAAATTTTGCGATCGATTTCTACAGAAGCTTTTTTCAGACCATTAATAAAACGGCTGTACGACATACCGTTAGAACGTGCTGCAGCGTTGATACGTGCAATCCACAATTGACGGAATTGACGCTTGCGCTGACGACGGTCACGATAAGCATATTGACCTGCTTTAGTAACCGCCTGGAAGGCTACGCGATATACACGTGAACGCGCACCGTAATAACCTTTTGCAGCTTTTAATACTTTTTTGTGACGAGCACGTGCGATAGTACCGCGTTTTACTCTTGCCATTATTCAGTCTCCTCTCTTACACGTAAGGTAACATGCGTTGGATCAACGCAGTATCTGCATCATGAGCTAGCTTTTTGCCACGCAAGTGACGTTTACGCTTAGAACTCTTCTTAGTCAGAATGTGACGCAGGTGAGACTGTTTGCTTTTAAAGCGGCCTGAAGCGGTTTTTCTAAAACGCTTCGCGGCACCGCGATTAGTTTTAATTTTGGGCATGATTACATACTCCGCATTTTTTAAGGCTAAACACGCTAAAACATTAAAGGCGTGCATAGCAATTGCTACATAGTCGCAAGGCGAACCCTTCGAGCAAGCTCAATGGATTACTTGCAGGCCTTACAACCTCTACTTTTTGGGTGCCAACACCATGATCATCTGGCGACCTTCAACCCTATTGGGGAAAGCCTCACAAGTAGCGATGTCTTCCAAATCGGTTTTAACCCGGTTTAAAAGATCGATACCGATGTCCTGGTGTGCCATTTCACGTCCGCGAAAACGGATTGTTACTTTGGCTTTGTCACCACCTTCTAAAAAGCGACGCAGGTTGCGCAGTTTTACCTGGTAGTCGCCTATATCAGTGCCAGGGCGAAATTTAATCTCCTTGACCTGAATTTGTTTCTGCTTTTTCTTCTGCTCTTTCTGAGCTTTACTTTTCTCGAAGAGGAATTTCCCATAGTCCATAACTTTACAGACAGGTGGCTCAGCATTCGGGCTGATCTCAACCAAATCCATATTAGCTTCAGTGGCCTTATCCAGGGCTTCATTCAGGGATACTATCCCCGCCTGACTTCCGTCAGCTCCAATCAGACGAACTTCATTGGCAGTAATTTCGTTATTAATACGTTCTTTATTACCGCTGTCCGCTCTATTGTTACCTCTTTTAATAGGTTATTCCTCCGAGAAAATTAGCAAATCTTTTTCTGGTGAATTTCTTCAGTGATTTTGCTGATAAAATCATCTACAGCAAATTTTCCTAAATCTTCACCTTTTCGAGTGCGGACAGCTACTTCTCCAGCTTCCACCTCTTGATCTCCGATTACCAGCATGTATGGAACACGCCTGATAGTGTGCTCGCGGATTTTAAAGCCAATCTTCTCATTTCTCAAGTCCGACTTTGCTCTAATTCCGTGTTTTTGTAGTTTTTCCGTGACTTTTTTAACGTAATCCGCCTGATTATCGGTAATATTGAGCACCACAGCCTGGGTTGGAGATAACCAGGTCGGGAATTGCCCCGCGTATTCTTCAGTTAAAATACCGATGAAACGCTCCAGTGATCCCAAGATTGCCCGGTGAATCATTACCGGCACTTTGCGCTCGCCATCTTCTGCGACATAGGTTGAACCCAGTCGGCCAGGCATAGAGAAATCCAGCTGGATGGTGCCGCACTGCCATGCCCTTTCAAGGCAATCGTAAAGTGTAAATTCGATCTTAGGTCCGTAAAACGCACCTTCACCCGGCAATACTTCAAACTCAATGTCATTTGCAGTAAGGGCATCGGCCAGGCCTTTTTCTGCTTTGTCCCACATTTCATCGTCACCCACTCGCTTTTCCGGACGAGTAGATAATTTAACGACAATGTTTTCAAAGCCAAAGGTCTTGTATGCCTCATAGACCATTTTGATACAGCCGCTAACTTCGTCCAGGATCTGCTCTTCAGTACAGAAGATGTGGGCATCATCCTGGGTGAAACCACGCACCCGCATCAGACCGTGCAGCGCGCCTGATGGCTCATTGCGGTGACAGCTGCCGAACTCGGCCATGCGCAACGGTAAATCACGATAAGATTTTAAACCCTGGTTAAAGATCTGCACGTGACCCGGGCAATTCATGGGTTTTACGGCATATTCACGATTTTCAGACTGGGTAGTAAACATGTTCTCTGCGTACTTATCCCAGTGACCTGACTTCTCCCACAAGGAGCGGTCCATCATCAATGGGCCTTTCACTTCATCGTAAGTGTAATCCACTAACATTTCACGAACGTACTTTTCCAGTTCTTTGTATATCGACCAGCCATCGTTGTGCCAGAACACCATGCCTGGCGCTTCTTCCTGCCAGTGCCACAGATCCAGGGCTTTACCAATTTTACGGTGATCGCGTTTTTCAGCTTCTTCCAGACGTTTAAGGTAGCCTTTCAGCTGTTTTTTATCCGCCCAGGCCGTGCCATAAATACGTTGCAACATTTTGTTGTTGCTGTCGCCACGCCAATAGGCGCCTGCAACCTTCATGATTTTAAAGTGATGGCAAAAGCGCATATTGGGTACATGCGGACCACGACACATATCAATGTATTCTTCGTGATGGTACAAGCCCGGCTTGTCATCTTTTTCTATGTTTTCATCAAGAATAGTGGTTTTGTAACTTTCACCACGACCTTCAAAGGTATCTCTTGCGGTTTGCCAGTCTACTTTTTTCTTAACAACGTCGTAATTGGTTTTGGCCAATTCCAGCATTCGCTTTTCCAATTTATCCAGGTCTTCCTGGCTTAGCGAATGCTCCATGTCGACATCATAGTAAAAACCGTTGTCAATTACCGGGCCGATGGCCATTTTGGTATCCGGCCATAGTTGTTTGATCGCATGACCTAACAGGTGCGCACAGGAGTGGCGCAAAATTTCCAGTCCCTCGTCATCTTTAGCGGTGATAATTCGAAGCGCAGCGTCCTCGGTGATAATATCGCTGGCGTCGGCCAGTTCACCATTGATAGCACCGGCTATCGTTGCTTTGGCTAAACCTGGGCCTATATCGTTGGCAACATCTAAAATGGAAAGAGGATTGTCGTATTGACGCTGACTTCCGTCAGGGAGAGTAATAACTGGCATGAGTTTTCCTTTTACAGTGGTGACGCCTACCAAACGCCACATGCTAAATTCAGTATAAAAAAGTATGCTTTGCAATCTGGCTTTGTCTATGAAATAACGAGATCCATCAAAACTTGCGCAAATCGCGTCGCGAGTCTAACAACTGACTCGTGAATTTTCCACCCTGGAGTTGGCACAATATGCGGTTAAAACCGTTTTTGAGACATTTTTCACAACCAGCGGGTTTATCCGTCGCCGCTGTTTTATTTTTGCTTTTGCTGCCAGTAAGGTCATTGGCGTGCGAACCCGCGTTAGACTGGCAAGCTGAGCAGGAACAAGCCGGTGTTACGATTTGGCGCGCCGAAGACAGCCAACAGCGCACATGGATAAAAGCGCAAACCCAGGCAGAAACACCCTACTGGAGCCTGCTGAATTTACTGAGAGATACAGCTAACGCACCACAATGGATAGATGATGTTATTCAGGTCGTATCACTACCCGGTACCGATAAATATACCGATCTGGTTTATACCGAGTTTCATGCCCCCTGGCCTTTCAGTGATCGTAAAATGAGCACTCAATCGACCCTGCGTTTTTTTCCTGGCCACCAAAAAATGCACATTCAGGTTGCGCAACATCCTGATTTTAATGACGCCAATCATTTAGTCGCTATGCAAGACATTGAAGGCTGCTGGTCAGCAACACAAACATCTTCGACACACACGCTGATTACCTGGGCCGGAACGGCTAAACCAGGTGGTATTCTTCCTGACTGGTTAGTGCGCACAACCATGAAACAATCAACAATGAATACCTTTCAGGCGCTTAAAACCCAACTTGCGAAAAAAAAATATCAAGAGAAACCATTGGCTTACCCTGAAGTTCCATAAAAATCCGTGATTGCCCCTTAAATTTAGCCAGTTATTCACCATAATTAACAGACTTGCTGCCAGAGCGCACTCTCCTGTTATCAACATGGCATCAGGCAAACAGGTTGGTCAGTTATTAGCAGTGAAAACTGATCTTGGGTAGGTTAACGAACATGTGGCATTTCATCAGTGACAACATAAGTCATGCAATACAGCAGGACTTCATCTGTGATGACATCAGAGAAGTGTCTGGTGGCGATAGTCATCGGGCTTATAAAATATCCGATGGTCGGAGGCGCTTCTTTGTCAAAGTCGATGTGGCTCCACAAAAAGAAAGCTTCGATGCAGAAGCGCATGGACTATCACTGTTGCATGAAGCGGCGCACGTAAGAATTCCCAAAGTTATCTGCACCGGGTCTACTCAGGAACACGCCTATATTGTACTGGAACACCTGACGCTAGGTGACGGGGAATCAACGGACTGGCGGGAAATGGGACGTCAGTTAGCCAAATTGCACCTTCACACCGAAAACCAATACGGTTGTCATTTTAATAACTTTATCGGACGCACCCGCCAGATAAACCAATGGGATACGGATTGGGCGTCTTTCTATAGTGAGCACCGAATTGGCACTATGTTGCGCATGATGGCAACAAACGGTATTCGGTTTGTGAACATAGACTCAGCAACACAGCAAATATACAACTTACTCAAAGGGTACCAACCGGAAGCGTCGCTGCTGCATGGCGATTTGTGGCGCGGCAATGTGGCATTCTTCAAACACACGCCGGTGCTGTTCGACCCGGCCTGTTATTATGGTGACCGGGAAACGGATATGGCAATGACCGAGCTGTTTGGTCCCTTCCCCGCAGCCTTTTACGTAGGATACCGGGAAGTCTGGCCGCTTTCTGATTGCTACCAGCAACGGCGCCCTGTTTATCAGTTATACCATTTATTAAATCATGCGCTAATGTTTGGAGGTGCGTATGTTACAACGGCACAGGAAACGTTAAAACAACTGCAAAAACACTAGCGAAATTAAACACGAGGTCATGATTACCAGAATAGCGAGGCAAACCATGTTCAATGATCATACTTTAAAACATACTGACATTAACTGCCCACATTGCGGGCATCCGGTTCATCTGGATTTAGACTGTAGTAATGGCGACCAGGATTACATAGAAGACTGTGCCAATTGTTGTAACCCAATCCATTTAAACTTACATTTGAATGAAGTTAGCCGAACCGTAGAGCTCAGTGTCAGCTCGGATGACGAACAGATATACTAAATCGCTTTTTTACAGACTAACCTCCCGCTGGGTGATAACCGTTTTTTTGTGGTTGGGGGTCAGTGCGTGTTCACAAAAACCCTTCCTGCAATCAACATTGGACGAATACGGCCAACGCATAGCCTACATCCTGGAGGCAGACTGGCAGGTCACGGCCATCGCTGCCGCTGATAGCATCGCCCCCCAAAAAAAAGCGCAACCGGTAACAGCAACCAGGCAAATTAAGCTCAATGAGTTTTACCAGTTACCTGATTGTGGTATCAAACCCATTATTGCTGAGCGTAACACCACGCTGGGTAAGCTGCAGGCTCCTTCACAACGCTATTTGTACGATTTTCGCTTATATCAGGCGCTCAAAGATTGTCTGGCTCGTACTTCCGACGAAGTGCAGGCCAGTCTGTTGCCGCTACTCGAACAAAAGCAACGTGATGTGCAACAAAACTGGCTGAACCTGATAAACACCAGCCCCGAGATCAGCGTTGCCCTATGGAGCCGTCAGGCCTATTTCAGCGCCGAAGAGGATCACCGCTTTGCCATTCAAAGCTGGAAGCAACTCAGCCAGCACTCACCGGAATCCGCTGAATCGGGTAAAACCGTCGAAACCTGGCGTCTGGAAGACAGTCTGAACAACATAGCCAACGCCAAAACCCCGGCAAAAATCAAAAATGAGATCCGTATAATTAACCAAATATTGCCACGTTTAACTGATTTTATTGCCATTGAGACGGCGTACCTCGACTGCGAGTCTCACCCGGGACACAAACAAAAAGCGCAATACCTGAGCAATGTTTTTAATTTATTTTTCATCCAGAAGATTCAGCCTCATGTTGGCAAAATCAACGCCTGGTACTACCAAATAACGCCAATACTTGCCCAATTGCCACTTGCCGAAAGCAGAGGGAATTGGCTTGCTCCGGAAGAACACCTGACATTCTTACAGCAAATCAAAGAGCACGTAACCGTTTGGCAAAACCTGTTTAAACGTTGCGATGTTGCGGTGCGTACCAGCTGATGGGCTTCTTTGCTTAAAACTCTTGCCAGGTTTCCACGGATTTTGTCACTGAGCGGATTTTTCCTCTCAGAGATTCAATTGAAATCGGTTTAGACAGATAGTCATTCATGCCAGCCGCCAGGCAGCGCTCTTTGTCGCCTTTCATAGCATTGGCAGTTAATGCAACAATCGGTATTCCCCGATATCGACCGCCTGCCGCGCCTGAACGAATGTGCTGCGTTGCTTCAAAGCCATCCATTACCGGCATTTGACAATCCATTAAAATGTAATCAAAACCTTCAGAAGATTTCAGCAATTGCTCAATGGCATCAGCCCCATTAGCCGCTACTTCCACTCTTTGTTTTAGTTCATTGAGCATATGCAAGGCAATCTCCTGATTGATGGGATTATCTTCCACCAACAGTGCCCTTTTGCCTGCCACCTCGGTGTTCACCGCCTCGTTAGTGCCGCCAACTTGTTGGCCATCGTTATCAACCCCTAAAATGGCATTTCTGAAATTAACTGGGGTAACAGGTTTTACACAGGTAGCCACATTGTTGAGTTCTGACTGTAAAGGGTGTTGCGTTGATTTAACAGAGTTCAGTAGCACCAGTTGCCCGCCTTCAGATTGCGCTTGTTTCAGTGCGTTTACCAGTTCCTCTGAGCAGGGCATTTCATCAATCAAAATAAGTACAGGCAATGGGCTTTTTGCCAGACTCTTTACCTTTTCCAGGGCAGTGCACAACATCGCCGGTTTAACCAACAAAAGTCGCGCATTTAAAGCACGCAGGTATTCGCTGAAAAACGGTAATTTGTGCTGCTCGTATATATAAATTACGCGTTCATAAAGTAACGCCAAATCCACTATTTCGGGTTGCTTTTTGCCCGGTAACAATGGCAACGTAATGGTAAATTCACTGCCTTCACCTGCCTGGCTGGCAACACTGATATCGCCGCCCATCATTTGACATAATCGCTGAGATATCGACAGCCCCAATCCAGTACCACCAAACTTTCTGGTGGTGCTGGCATCAGCCTGTGTAAATGGATTAAACAACGTGGCGAGTTTGTCATCCGGAATTCCGATTCCGGTGTCTTTGACGCTAATTGTAAACAACACCCTGTCCTGCTGCTCACTACTGTGAGCAATAACGGCAACGTCGCCGAAGTCTGTAAACTTGTTGGCATTGCCCAGAATATTAGTCAGCACCTGACGTATCCGCCCCGGATCGCCAATCACATATGCGTGCCGTAACTGATGGGCCGACATCACCAGTTGATTGCCTTTATTCACCGCCTCTAACGCCATTGCTTCGGTAACATCGCTTAGCAATTTAATCATATCGAATTCGATCGCTTCGAATTCAATTTTTCCGGCATCCACTTTAGAAAAATCTAAAATGTCATTGATCAGACTTAACAGCGATTCAGCACTGGAGCGTGCCACCCGCAGCCGAGCTTTCTGTTCTGCCGTCAAAGGTGTTAACTCGATCAACTCCAGCATTCCCAATACGCCATTCATGGGCGTTCGTATTTCATGGCTCATCGTGGCCAGAAATTCCGACTTAGTTTTGTTTGCTTGTTGGGCCTCTTCCAGCGCGTGTTTAAGTTCACTGGTTTGTTCATAGACGACATCTTCCAGGTTGCGATTTAACTGCTCAAGTTCCTTGTTTGCCGTTACCGCTTTGCGGCTGGCTGTTTCCAATTCTTTGATACTGGTGCTGAGCTTTTCTGCAAAGCGCCTTATGACCGGCACGATACGTTGAAACTCCTTTACTTCAGAGCTAAATCGAATGGACTTCAGTCGTTGAAAGTCTCCGGAGTCGCTGATAGCGGATAACTCCCGACTAAAACTGACAATGGGTTCGCTAATCTTTCTGGCTAACTTTTCTACTGCCCAAAAACACACCATCAATATCAACGCTAATATCGACAAGGACCAGACCAGATTGGAGGCAACATTCTGCTCATAAATTGTGCGCGGTAGTAAACTAATTACCTGCCAGTTGCTGCCCTCAATAAAACTCCGTTCTGCCATACAATACTCGCCATTGGCAGTCACGAAATAATAATTGCCACGGTCTTTGAGGTGTCTGAGCACGGGTTCTTCACTCATATCCTGTAAAAAATCAAACCCCAGTTCCTCAGAAGAAAAAATGATCCGCGACTCGCTATCCAGAATCAGCAATTGTTGTGAGTGATGTATTTTCTTACGATCCAGATTGGCGAGTCGTTTTAAATTTAAAGACGCTTCCAAAATACCGGTAAACGACCCTGCCCGGTTTTTGGGCACCGACAGCGCAACAATGGGATCATTGCCAAATCCGCGTCCCTGAAATACATCGGATACAAAGGGCTGTTTATTGGCTTTTACCTGATAAAAATAAGGCCGATCGGCCACACTGACAGACGCTGTAGACTGAGACGTGATCGCGGCCAACATTTCGGCTGGGTGCGTTGCAGTGATCATCCCCGCTTTGTCGGTTACCAACAACGTTAAAATGTCCGGATAATTGGTCGCGAGTTGTTGAATTGTCACCGACCAGTTGTCTGTTTGTGTTTGATTTAAATCGGCAGCCAGCTCCAGTACCTGGAGATGTTCCTGCAAGTAACCCTGGAGTTTTAACGCCACCACTTCACTTTCCAGACGCAACTCCTCCTGCAGATAATCCAGCGCTTCTGACTGGTAGCGTTTTAACCAGTAAAAGGTGTTGAGTAATAGTCCGGTTGTTAGCGCTATAAAGATGGCTACCGCAATAATGCGGCTAAAATGAAGGGATTCTCGCCAGGAAGATTTGATATATGGACGTAACAAATAGGCTAAGACATAGCCGAACATCACATTAACAATACCATTGACGATGTATTTAACAGTTATGGCAAATTTTGTAATAACAAAATAATCACTGAAACTAAAATACTGAATGGCGACTACGATCCATCCCGCAGTAAACCAGTATCGGATACCAAACAAAAAAGCACTTTTTTGTCTGACTCTGGCATAAGCGATTACCGCAATTTCTCCCGCAAACGGCAGTAACACATAGAGGTGTTGCCAGTTAAACCAGGTCACTAATCCGGAAATCAGGCAACAGGCAATGCCATACCGGGCCCCCAGCAACAAAGTGACCGCCACCGCAATCACATTTCCCAGAATCAGTTGTGAACCGGTAAAAAAATCGATTGGAAAATAATTTGCAGTGCAAGCCAGCAAAGTGGCTACGGCAAACAATAATATATCGTGGGACTGCAAAGATTCACGCGTCAAGGTAACCAGGCCCCGTCAAAGAATTAAAGAGGCCAAAGTAGCACAATGTAAACGCTTAGATAATCACAATTGACTAATACTTTAGGCGTATAAAGTAACCCAGAAAATATGCAGACAGGTTTTACGAAGCCAGCATGGCGCTCACCATTGCCTGACATTGTTTGTTATTCATATACCTGGGAACCGGATATAAATAGTGAGCCTCTTTTAATGCACCTTTAGCTATCGCCGGGATATCTTCTTGCTTTAGTTTATCCAGCGTCGACGGTATACCGATTTGCTGATTCAGAGCTTTGACCGAATCAACAAACTTTTGCGCTAAAACCGGTTCGGCTTCACTGTGATCACCCAGCCCGGTGGCAACAGCTAATTGCGCCAGACGTTCAGTGGCGGCCGGCAACGAATAATCCAATACTTTCGGTAGTACAATGGCATTAGCCAGGCCATGAGGGGTGTGGTAAAAGGCGCCAAACTGGTGAGCGATAGCATGTACATAACCCAGATTTGCTTTAGTAAATGCCGCACCGGCGTAAAACGACGCCAATGCCATGGCTTCTCTGGCTTCCAGGTTATTACCGTCTTTGTATGCGACGGGTAAATACTTCATTATCATCTTAACGGCGCTGAGCGCATACACATCAGTATCAGGAGCGGCATGTCTGGAAATGTAAGATTCGACGGCATGTGTTAAGGCGTCCATACCGGTTGCTGCCGTTATCTGTGGTGGCAACCCCGTCATTAATACCGGATCTAAGGCTGCGGCTACAGGCACTAATTTGGGATCGATAACCGGTGTCTTCTGGTTAGTATCGGGATCCGACACCACGGCAGCTATAGTTGTTTCTGACCCCGTACCAGCGGTAGTTGGAATGGTAAAAATGGGCACGGGTGCTACTTTGACTTTCAAAACACCCACTAATTTTTTGATGGGGACCGGATTAGTCAGTCTCGCTGCAATGATTTTTGCCGCATCCAGTGATGAGCCTCCACCAAATCCCAGAACCGCATCACATTTGTGAGTCACCCCTAAATCTACACCCGCCTCAACTATCTGGTAGCCCGGATCAGGTACCACCTTATCAAACACCACGAATTCGATATTCAAGGTCTTTAACCGCTGTTCAATGGGTTCCAAAAGCCCCAATTTGACCAACATTTCATCGGTAACAATCAGTAACCGGTTAACCCCCATGTAATTCAGAGATTCACAAAGTTTGAGTGAAGAACCCGCACCAGAATAGATTGTGGGTTTGGGAGCAGGTATAAACACGGTCACCAACTTCAGCATAACCATAACAAATTTGTATAACAAAACCCGAACGGCGAAAGGCATAACGAATGTTCTATAAAACCAAAATTATGTCTAAGTTAGCAACAAAGCTGAAAGGCCACAATGCCTTGATGAATATTTTTTAAACTAGCGTTTAAAACCACTGTATGATCAAACGTATAGCGCGAAACCCTGGGCAAAAACCGTGAAGCAAAACCTTTCATGTTGACTATCAAACCGGGCATAAGATCATTAGTACTAGGGGTATAATTCAAAGGATTGAGAGCGCAAATGTGCTTTTTTCGGGCATAATACCCGGCACCTAAGCCTCGTATTTTGAGGATGAAGGCAGACTGATTAGTTTAAAGCTTTAGCAAGGTCAGTATGTGTCCGCATACCGCGAAAAAATCGTTGGCACTCCTACCCTGTATAATTTTATTGTCAGTGAACAATGGAAAAATAAACATCATCATCGGTATAAATTTGTTTTTTCCTGCACAAATGCGCAATCAATTTCTCAATAGGAATGAGTAATTACTTGCCACAATTAAGGCCTCACCGGCAGTTTATACGACCCTGAAAACAAGGGCCAGGCATTGGCATTGCGAATTAAAAGGTAGCATTACTTCAGCCAGACAAGGACTCAGCAGACAAATACCTGCCAGGTACTTGTCAGTGATTAGCGGTATCGATGGATTTTAGAATTAATAGCGATGGAAGAGTTTTAACAGAAGTTCTTTTCTGGCTACTGCGTAACTGGTGGGCAGCGCTTTGATACCCATGCAGTACAGCTGCCATGAAAAAGCAACTTTACCAGGTACAGCCAGCATCATGGGGGTTTTCAACAACAGTATCAGCCCCACGTGCAGCAAGTTAAGGGGCTCAAAAAACAGTGCCCGACAGTAATTTGCCAATGCAGATTTTAATGGCAATTTTCTGAGATATTCGTGGTATACGAATTCATCATTGTTATTGTCATCCGTGGACGCCATAACTACTCCACCTTTCTATTATGTGAAAGTTCATACTAGCTCTGTTCGCCAGTCTTTGCACTATTCATTTTGCAAACCTGTACTTTTTAACTAGAAGCTCGCGCCACAGGTCTGATTTTTAAGGATAATTAAATTGTAATTAAGACACACTTTTTTGCATATTTAAAGTACCAACGGACTTCAATTAACAATTTTGCAATGAGAAAGCACTTTCTGAATAAGGTTCTGATTTAAGTCAGGTTACACCGCTTGTAACTGTTCTTCGAAAAAACGTACATAATCAATGCGGTAGCATCTGGCTGAGGTAGGTTCAGATATTTCTTCACTGTGATGTAGCCCCAAATCGATGGTTCTTTTAGCCAAAAAGTGATTGGAGCGGGTGGAATAAAATGCAGTCACTTTAGGACGAAACACCATGTCATTATTCAGATCCGTAATCACGGCGATTTTTTCACTTTTCAGTTTAACCAAAGAGCCAATAGGATAAACACCAATACACTTGATAAACTTACACACCAGCTCTCTGTCGTATTTTGATTCTGAATATTTGAGCAATAATTTTAGTGCATTGGCGGCCAAAATGGGTTTTTTGTAAGGCCGCTCTGAAATCATCGCATCGTAGGTGTCAACGATAGCTAACATGCGACTATACAGACTGATTTTATCCCCGCTAATACCTAATGGGTAACCGGTACCATCTGATCGCTCGTGGTGACTACGAATCGTATTTAAAACCGTTTCGTTTACCTCCTGAAACGGAGCCAGTAATGCCACCGATACTTTAACATGTTGCTGCATCACCTTATTTTCGGCGGTGGTGAGCTTTCCGGGTTTATTTATTATCTTTGCCGGTATCTTCACCATTCCGATATCGTGCAGTAAACCGGCAAGTGTCAGTTCATTAACAATGGCTTCTTCAAAACCCATAGCTCTGGCAAATGCTGCCATCAAAACACCGCAATTTACCGAATGTTCGTAGTGATACCCGCCCTTTTCGCGCATTTGAGTTATACACAACAGGGCATTCGCGTTGCGATCCAGGGAGGCACCTACTGCAGCCACTATTTTGCTTGTGGCATTGAGGTCATAATCCAGACCTTTATCAATTGCATTAAACAGGCGCTTCTGGATATTTTTAGCGTTTTTGTATAGTGCCGAGGCACGTTTTATTTCGATTTTAAAATCAACATTGCCAGCGGGCGCTTTGGTATCCGGCACTGACTCGCAAAGCCTGGAACCCGAGTTTGCGGAATTTATGAAACTATCTGCTTTGAGTCGCACACATTTACTGACATCGACTACAACTTCCAGAATTCCCTTATCCTTCAGCCAACTAATGACGCTCTTGCTTTTGATCGTGCCCTGACTGGTGATCTTGAGGTTTCCGGTTTGTTTCACCACAGCCTCCACAAACATTCCTGTTTGCAGATCATCAATACTGACTTTTTGGAAGTGCGACATGGCCCTGTTCCCCAGACTAATTTCACGCCATTATGAGCTGGGGTATGGGGCTGTCAATGGGGGGCAGAAACGCCCATAAACTATGAAAAAGGATGATCCGAAAATCATCAAAACAAAGAATAATGTGTATTTTTTACTACACATTTATATTGCTGAAATTCCTTAAATATCAGTTGGTTGAATAAATTTATGGCAATTTTTGAAGATTTTCAGCCATTCAGGGAGAACGGCCTTTCGCAATTACTTATCGGGCTTTATCAGGAACCTTCATGTTTCTTCATAGAAGACCGGCAGATTACCTGGATTTTTTGGGTGTCGCAGTTGCCCAGGGGTTGTTCACGTCAGGTTGCCGTTTGGGCTGAGTGTATACGGGTTTGATACCTTTGTGTTTGCGATATAAATTTTCTACTTTTTCTCTGGCCCACGGCGTGCGGCGCAAAAATGTCAGACTGGATTTCACACTGGGATTACTTTTAAAACAGTTGATGTTAACGCGGGCGCTGAGCCCTTCCCAGCCCAGCGCTTGTTGCAACTCTGTCAACATTATTTTCAGGGTAACACCATGTAGCGGGTCCGTACTATTCATCACTGTCCTTTTTCACATGATTCCAGGCATTACTGTAATCCAGATCGGGCTTGCTGCTGACTGGCGCCTGTCTTTTTTCCTGGTTTGACCATTTTACCCTGATCTTATTCCCTTCCAGTACTTTGCCATTGAGCGCGTCGATGGCCTTGTCGATACTTTCTTGCTCGGTAAACTCAACAAAGCCGAACCCCTTTGACAGACCGGTTTGTTGATCCATTACCAGCTGACAAGATTCAATCTCGCCATATGGCGTAAACATTGTTTTTAAATCTGCTTCAGATAACGACCTGGGCAGATTGCGGACTAATATACTCAACGGATTCCCCACTTAGGTTAGTGTGCCAATGATACCACAGTTAATTGAAAGTCCCGGTACTGGCACTCTTACGCCATATAATTATGGTGGATATGAACAAATATTAAACAAAAAATAGTCAAACACCAATTTATCCTGTATGCTCCCCGGCCCTTCACATCGGGTGAAGCTTCATTTTCAATTTTTCGTTCCGGTTCAAGATTTTATTATATGACATTTGACTCTCTTTCCCTTTGTACTCCCATTTTAAACGCTTTAAAAACTCAGGGATACACGTCTCCTACTGATATCCAGCAACAGGCGATCCCTGCCGTATTGGCTGGCAAGGATGTTATGGCGGCGGCGCAAACAGGTACAGGCAAAACCGCGGCATTTACTCTGCCACTACTGCATAATTTGGCAAACAGTCGTCGTCGCGCCAGTCACAATCAGGTGCGTGCTCTGGTGTTGACACCTACCCGAGAATTGGCTGCGCAGGTTGCCGATAATGTTATGAAATACGGTAAAGAGTTGAATCTGAATTACAACGTGGTTTTTGGCGGTGTTAAAATTAATCCGCAAATGATGAAACTGCGCAAAGGCACCGATGTACTTATTGCTACACCGGGACGCCTGTTGGACTTATACCAGCAAAATGCCGTTAAGTTTCAACAGCTTGAGACTCTCGTTTTGGACGAAGCCGACCGAATGCTGGATATGGGCTTTATTCACGATATTAAAAAGATTCTTGCCTTGTTGCCCAAAAAACGACAAAACCTGTTGTTTTCTGCCACCTTTTCAAAAGAAATCAGAGATCTGGCGAAGCGTCTGGTTAACGACCCCATTGAAGTTTCTGTAGCGGCAGAAAACTCTACCGTAGATCGCATCGAACAATGCGTGCATCCGGTAGATAAAAACAAGAAAACGCGCCTGTTAGTTCATTTGGTCAAAAGTGAAAACTGGTTCCAGGTGTTAGTATTTTGCCGCACCAAACACGGAGCCAACCGACTCACCACCGACTTGGTGAAAAAAGGCATCCCGGCGGCTGCAATTCACGGTAACAAAAGCCAGGGGGCGCGTACCAAAGCACTGGCGCAGTTTAAAGACAATAAAATACAGGTTTTAGTGGCTACTGATATCGCAGCGCGGGGGATTGATATCGCAGAACTGCCACATGTCGTTAACTATGATTTACCTAATGTGTGTGAAGATTACGTGCATCGCATTGGTCGAACCGGGCGAGCCGGTAAAAATGGCCGGGCTATCTCTTTTGTCTGTCACGCTGAAAACGAACAACTCCACGCGATAGAGCGCTTTATTAAACTGAGAATTCCCAAGCAAATTGTGGAAGGTTTTGAGCCAGGTCAGGCGTTACCCGCAGAACCCAGCAAGCCGGTTAAATCAGGTGCTCCCAAGCGCAACAGCAGCGGTAAACCTGCAAATGCGGGCCAAAAGCGCCGCAGACCAGCTAAGGCAAGAAAAACCAGCGGAAACGACGCGCAACCGGGTAAAAGCAACCCATGGCAAAGCAAGAAGCCTAAATCCGCCAACAGATCTTCGGTGACCAATAATCAGTAAGCAGCAACGAGGAGCTATTTGTACTGATAGTTCCTTGTTTCATCGTTATTAAATTTTGTCTGATGACGCTTTAACTCATTCTCTGCAGATTGAGCTTTGGTGTTCCAAGTCTGAACAAGAGGCCGTTCCGTCTAATTAGTATAATGAAGATGGCTTGCTTTGTTTAAGAGCAAACATAAATGCGCATTCTAGCCTTTTCGATGTCCCTCAGCGCCAGTCACTCTTCGTTGTCTCTGATTAACGTGCCCGGCGAAATTTCCCCTTAACTTGTCAATATCATTCCGATTTTAGTCGCTATAGACTCGTTTTATGAAAAGACACAAATTAAAATAATATTCGCGAAATTTTCACATAGAATACAACGCCTTGTGATAAATTAAACTAAAACGATAAAGAGTGATTTCTCATATGACAAAAAGTGGAAAAAACAATGCCTGGTCTATTTGCAAAAGATATCTAATACTCTTTTTATTTGTCATGTGTTTCTCCTCTTACGCAATTGCACAAATCAGACTTCCGATTAATCCCCCAATAGAAGGAGATTGGAAAAATGCGGATCCAGAGCAAAAATCCTGGGCTATTGATATTTATAGCAAACGCATCGCTACGATAGAAAAAGTGTCATCGCTTCAGGTAAAAGTGATTGAAATTCCTTTTTACACAAAACAAAAACAAAATGCTGTTTTGTATTCGATACACGAAAACACAAAACCCAATCAGCGCTATTTATTTTTAAGAAATATGACAAATGAGCGCTTCTATCAACTGGGTGAAAATATTTCCGACGTATTACCATCAATCAACAAAGATTATAGACTGTCTCTTAACAACTCAGTTGATGTTATTAACTACGTGAAGTTCTACGGCTCTTTACATGGCACTGACAAAGGCATTTTTTATGTTTTAGATCCCAATTCACATTTGGAAATGTCTGATGACCTTTATCGAAAGTATGGCATCACGTCAATCAATGCCATCAGAACAAACACCGAAAGCTGGAAAGTGTCCGCTTTTATGCTTTATGCCAGGCAACTATTCAAGGTAACGTTTTCAGTGACTGAACAAGGTAGGGTGACAATGCTAGATGATACTCCACTTCAGATATTGCCTGAGTCAATTGTTGCCAATACACTCACTGTTAAGGGCAAGGCTCGATTGCAACAAAATCACTTAAGCCATCCTGAACCTGTAGAACATTCAGATAAAAATAACCAAATATCCGAATCGACCAATGTGCCGACTTTAAGTTTTGCCACCAGAGTGAAAGCTCGCAAATTATTAAAACAATATATCACCAGCAGTGAAAACATTAAAAATATTGCCACCCGTGCATCACAGCTGAATCAAGACAATTCCATTCAAGACTACATGGAATATTGTGTTGATGTTTTACAGAGTAGTGCAGAGGGCGAACGTTGCAAAAAGAACGACGAAAAAATTGCTGATTACCTTACTCAGGGAATACAACACACTCAGTTCATGACTGAGATTTTTACCCTGCTTAAATCGGCGGAGGCGGTTATGGGAACATACGCTAAATTAGACGAAAATCAACGTCTGCCAAAAATCATTAATTTATTAGAAAATGATGTAGAAATTGAGGAAATACTAACAGCAACGGAAGATCTGGAAAATTTAACCGGGTCACTGGAAAGATTGCATAAAGCTTTGCTGGACGTGATAAACGCCAGTGAATGCAGTTGCAGCAAGGTATCTATAAATCAATAGCACCCTAAAATTGCAAAATTACGTTGGAACATAAATTTTTTGGTGAATATAAAAAATGGTGCGTCCGAGTAGACTCGAACTACCGACCCCCACCATGTCAAGGTGGTGCTCTAACCAACTGAGCTACGGACGCACTGATTTGAAAGGGTTAACGCCTGATGCGCTGTCTTTCGAAGCGGCGCGTATATTATCGCCAGGAAACCGCCGGTGCAAGCACTAATTTTGAATTGACGTTTGAAAGCCGAGTTTTTAATCAATTGCTGATAACCGGCGGCACTTTCATGGCGTTGCTGACTTGCAAGTCGCAGGCTACGCGTTTATAACTCGCATTCTTTTGATTATTTCAGAGATATTGACCAGATGAGCCAGTGTTCCGATTGCCATGAAGTCGATCTTCAGGGCATTTTAGATGAAGTAAAACCCCTGCTCGGCCAGGGGAAAGTGGCGGATTATATTCCGGCACTGGCAAAAATCAGTGGTCAAAAGCTGGGCATAGCGATTTGCGACATCAATGGTAAAGTCTATTCCGCCGGTGATGCCACCGAACGATTTTCCATTCAAAGTATCTCAAAAGTCCTGAGCCTCACCATGGCGTTTAATCTGTATGGTGAAAGCCTGTGGCAAAAAGTCGGACGTGAGCCTTCCGGACACGCCTTTAATTCACTGATCCAGTTGGAGTTAGAGCAAGGTATTCCCCGTAATCCCTTTATTAATGCCGGTGCAATAAAGGTATGTGATCTGTTGGCTACGCGATTGTCAGCACCTAAACAACGACTCAAAGAACTGCTCTGGGACTTGTGCGGTAATACCCGTATTACCTCCAACAAAGTTGTGGCCCGTTCTGAAAAGCAATTCAGTGATCGCAATGCCGCCATGGCGCACCTGATGAAAGCATTTAATAACTTCGACAATGATGTACAAAAAGTACTGGATATCTATTTTCATGCCTGTGCTATTGAGATGTCCTGCATTGAACTGGCCCGAGCATTCTCTTTTCTGGCCAATCAGGGCAAATCGGCGGTGACACAGCAACAAGTGGTCACGCATCGCCAGAGCAAACAATTAAACGCCCTGTTGGCGGTTTGTGGCCTCTACGATCAGGCAGGAGACTTTGCTTACCGCGTAGGACTACCGGGCAAAAGTGGTGTTGGTGGCGGTATCGTCGCGATTATTCCCGGCGAATGCAGTGTTTGTGTCTGGTCGCCGGAGCTCAACAGCTTTGGCAATTCATTGGCGGGTAGTGAAGCACTGGCGTTATTTACCAGTGCTTTAGGTCGCTCTATTTTCTGAAGCTTAAATCGTTTTAAAGGGCAAGGGTTTAAGCACCTCATTGAGACAGGCTACATCCTGCAGATTTAGAAAAGCTTCGCCCAGCCGGTCTGTCTCAGACAGTACGGTTTTCCAGTATGCCAGGCGTTCGGTCACCGGGATCTTGCTGAAATCGTGCCTGTCGGGAATTTTGCCATAAGGTAAAGACGCCACAAATTCGGGAGAAGGTACCACCATAACCACATTGTCGTAGCACATTTTGTGAGGATGTCGCCAGGGTAGCGATTTATCAAACCATCCGGGTTTTGGCACAGAATAAAAGTGTGGGAATAGCACCAGGTTATTTTCGACTTTATCGGTCAACGCCGCATCGGCGTCAAAGCGTAAATCGAAATGATAATCTGTCACCCCGCCGTCGCGATACATGCCTTTTCCCGCGCCTTCGATGTTGGGGATCCCCCTTAAAATGCCGGGTATCGCCCCTGAAGCCAGAAGTGCGTCTATGACATTGGTTTCAGTCAGGGCAACCTGCCTGGTTTTCAATCTGGCGGGGTCTTCAAAATTTAAAGCTTGTCTGGCTCCTGAAAATACAAAGCGTTCATAAAACCGACCCAACTGGCGTCGACTGATACCATTGGCCAATGCACTTAACAAAAGTCCGGGGTATTGGATAGCCTTGCGTTCCGGCGCCAGCAACCCACGACACCGGGCTGCAATAAAATGAGCCACGAAAACCGGGTTATTTGCTACGAAATGGCGATTCTCTGCGGGTAACATTCGCGTCAGTAATGCCGACGCTTTGTCAGATATCTCAGTAATATCAGGCCTTTCACTGTAAACCGTTTCAGAATAGTCTTTTGCCAGTCGGTTAATGGCCGCTACCGGATCTGGCTGGGTCAGGCAGGCAAACCGAAACGCCCCCGCAGAAGAGCCCACCATATTCAGAGGCTGCGTTCTGCGATTGAAAAATTCGGATATCAATACTCGATCAATGCCCGCCAGAACAAACCACTTTGGACCTCCTGATGCACCAAGTACAGTATGAAAAAGCTCAGGTTTCAGGCCATATACCTTAAGTAGCTGGAGCGCTCTGGGCCCGGCAAAAACATTTAACACGCGATTCATTACACCAAAATTCCTACTATTTTTTTCTTAAATCATTTGCTGGGAATCAAAAAATCAGCACTTTGCTCACTAATAAAACAAAGCCCCTGTGGATTGTTTAAAATCACACCAACCAATAAAAACATTAAATATCAACAACATAACAAGTTAAACAATGGTTGCCCCCAAAGTTACCCACAGACTTTGTGAATAACTAAGTAAAAGTGGTTAAGTTATGCACAACTGAAACTTTACTTGAACTCTGGGGCAAGGTTGCGCACAATTCCGATAGATTCGCAAAGGACATGTTATGCCAAAACAAACACTAGCCACTCTACCACAAACATTCATTGTACATAGCCTTGCCGCTGATGCAGAAGTACCGCGTCAGGTATTCAACGCATCGGTTTTTTTTATTGGCAAAACCAACGATGAACTGTCTATCGTGGTACCCGAAACGGTTTCCCTGGATTCAGAAGAATCTGATGGCGACTGGCGAGCACTGGAAGTGTTAGGCCCTTTAGAATTATCCATGGTGGGTATTATGGCGCAAATTGGCAATGTGCTGGCAAAAGCCCGCATCAGTATTTTCGTGGTATCCACCTTTGAAACTGATTATTTTTTGGTGAAAGAGCGGGATTTGCATAATGCCGCAGAAGCTCTGGAAAAGGATGGCTACAAAGTTATTTTATGAAGCCTTTTCTGGGAAGACTAATTGACTCTGAAGACAGCGTAGAATTCAAAAAGCATATCGCCATTGCTGCTCCGGTGAATGGCAAAGTCTGTACATTAGACAACTTCCCATCCCTGCTCTACACGCAGCGTCTGTTTGGCGAAGGTGTTGCCATCGAACTCAGCGGCTATCAGGTTGTGGCGCCCTTTGACTGCACCGTAGAACAGCTGCCGCCTACCGCTGAAATGCTACGCCTTAAGTCGGCACAAGGTATCAGGATGCAAATTCAATTGGGACTGCAAACCGAAGTGCTTATGGGCAATGGCTTTCGTTTGTATGCCAGGCCGGGGCAAAAATTGCGACGTGGCGAAGCCTTGCTGGATTTTAATTTACGAAAAATGAAAGATAACCTTAAATCTTCACTTGCTGCTGTGACTATCTTAAACAGCAACAGGCTAAGCGGCATAAGAGCACATTACCGCCAGGTTATCGCGAATGAAGATGTGCTACTCGATCTCTATATTTAACCATACCTGACACTCACAGGACCAACAATGACAACAGTATTCGGTATTAAGAATTGCGACACCATCAAGAAAACCAAAAAGTATCTGGAGACAAAACAAATAGATTTCCGGTTTCACGATTACCGTGTTGACGGTATCGATGCTGTCTGGCTTGAAAAGGTATTAGCGCATCTTGATTGGGAGAAAGTACTCAATAAAAGAGGCACCACGTACCGCCAGCTAAGTGATGATGCGAAAACGGCCATAACCCGCGATACGGTCACCGAGGTATTGGTGCAGCACCCGGCCATGATTAAACGCCCCATTATCGAACACCAGGGGGAATTTATTTTAGGCTTTTCTGCAAAGCAACTGGATGAGGTTTTTGCCTGATGTCAGCGGTAGTTGAATTAACCAAAGACCTGATAAATCGTCGCTCTGTAACACCTGAAGATGCTGATTGTCAGAAAATGATGGCAGAGCGCTTAGCGCCTTTGGGGTTTGATGTAGAATCGATGGTGTTTCACGACACAACCAATATGTGGGCCCGCAAAGGCAGTGAAGGCCCGGTTTTTTGTTTTGCAGGACATACCGATGTCGTGCCTTCCGGCCCTGAAGAAAACTGGAAGTATCCCCCTTTTAGCGCAACCGAAGATGGGGATTTACTTTATGGTCGTGGCGCAGCCGACATGAAAGGCAGTTTAGCGGCGATGCTGATCGCCACTGAGCGGTTTGTACAAAAACACCCTGATCACAAAGGCTCTATTGCTTTTTTAATTACCAGCGATGAAGAAGGCCCGTTTATTAACGGCACCACAAAAGTGATTGATACTCTGGAAGCGCGAAACGAAAAGATCACCTGGTGTCTGGTGGGTGAGCCTTCCAGCACTGAAAAAGTCGGTGATGTAGTCAAAAATGGGCGTCGAGGATCACTCACCGGTGACCTCACGGTAAAAGGTGTTCAGGGTCATGTTGCCTACCCTCACCTGGCGAAAAATCCGGTACATCTCGCAGCACCGGCACTGGCAGAACTGAGCACGACGGTTTGGGATGAAGGCAATGAGTTCTTCCCTCCTACCAGTTTTCAAATTTCCAATATTCACGGTGGAACAGGAGCCGGCAATGTGATTCCCGGTCATCTTGATGTGTGCTTTAACTTTCGTTTTTCTACCGAAGTTACCGATCAAAAACTGATTACCCGCACCCGGGAAATATTCGATAAACACCAGTTGGATTACGACATTCATTGGACCTTTAACGGACAGCCTTTCTTAACCGCAGCAGGTGATTTGGTAGCCGCAACTCAAAAGGCGATTGCATCTGTAACCGGCAGGGAAACTCAGTTGTCGACCGCAGGTGGTACATCAGATGGTCGTTTTATCGCTCCCACAGGCGCACAAGTGGTGGAACTGGGCCCAGTCAATGCCACCATTCACAAAGTGAATGAATGCGTCAGTATGTCTGATTTAGATCAGTTAGCACTGGTGTATGAGAATATTCTGGCCGAATTATTAGTGGAATAAGGCCCGATGGAAATATTGCAATCTCTTCCGCTGGTGAAAATAGACGACAGGCATTACTTGCATGAAGCTATTGTCAGTGACTTTCTGAAACTACGCCAGGCTGCCAACAATGCCGGGGTAAATCTGGATATCGCCAGCAGCTACCGTCCTGTAGAACGGCAATTGTTGATCTGGAACGAAAAGTGGTCCGGTAAACGACCATTGTTGAACCGCGTCGGTACCCCCTGCGATGCCAGTGCACTGACGGATAAAGAAAAGCTGGATACCATTTTAATCTGGTCAGCATTGCCGGGCACCAGCCGACATCACTGGGGCACCGACATTGATGTTTACGATGCCCCGCGTATTGCTGAATCTGGTAAAACTTTGCAATTAGTGCCAGACGAATATCTGCCTGGTGGCCCCTGTGGTCAGCTCAAACGCTGGATGAATGACAACCTTGAAGCTATGGGATTTTATTGCCCCTACGCGACAGATAATGGCGGGGTTGCTTACGAACCCTGGCATATCAGTCATCTGGCGCAGAGCGCGAAATTTGAACGTTTACTGACTCCCGAAGCACTGGCAACCACCATCAGTCAACTGGATATTCTGGGAAAAAGTACCATCCTGGAAAACCTGGAGGTAATACATCGCCAGTTTATCAAATAATCGACAATATTATTTACCGCCAGCCAAATCCAGAAACGTACCGGTAATATAAGACGCTTCGTCTGACAACAACCAGGCAATGGCATGTGCAACTTCTTCGGGTGTACCACCGCGTTGCAATGGAATTTGCGGGATCAACCGTTCGACCCGTTCAGGTTCACCGCCATCTGCGTGCATATCGGTATAAATAAAAGCAGGTCTGACACTATTTACCCTGATATTCCTGGCGGCCAGTTCTATTGACAGTCCTTTGGTAATGGCATCCATCGCGGCTTTTGATGCGGCGTAATCGACATATTCAAAAGGTGCACCGGTACGGGCGGCAACCGAAGTAACATTAACAATTGCACCTGCGCCTTCAGCCTGTCGGATAAAGGCCCTGCAACACAAAAAACCGCTTAATACATTTGTATTCATCGTTGCCTGAAAACGATCGAAACTCATATCCTGTAATGGCATTTGCGTTTGCAGCATACCGGCATTATTTACCAGGCAACGGACTGGCCCCCATTCAGCATTGACCTGGTGGAACAAGCGCTGAACGTCTGATTCAAGGGACACATCCGCCTGAATAGCAATGGCTCTGCCGCCAGCGGCCACAATATCCTTTGCAACCTTGTCAGCGCTCTTAGCATCGCGACGATAATTGACAACAACGGCATAACCCTGACTGGCCAGTTTTTTGGCTGTTGCGGCGCCAATCCCCCGACCAGCTCCTGTTATCACTACGGTTTTATGCAATCTTCTGCCTCCTGAGATATTACCCTGTGGCCAGCTTAGGGTAATTTGGTTTCGATACACACTTTTGGCGCATCTTTTACCACCACCAGTGTACCTGAAATTTTATCCTGTATCGCTTGTCGGTTAGGATCCCAATACACCTGAATAAATCCCATAAGCCCGGTGGCAAAACCTGCGGTATAGCCACCGTAGCGGCCGAATGCTTCCCACAAGTTCAGGTCCGAGCCATCCAGCTTTATCACCTTGATGCCACATAGTTTTTTACCAATAGTCTGACCAGAAAACCATCCGGTAAATACACTAAAATAAAACGCAGCCCAACCAAAGTTGATCCCCATTGACGCCAGTTCATCTTCGATTTGCTGCCACAAATCCCGTGACTCGGCGCTGCTCAAGTCGGTATCTTCCGGCTCTGCCGGTAGAGTTGTTTCTGAGATTTCAGCAGGGTTAACCTCATCCCCGGGAACATGGGTAACCTCATATTCTGGTCCTTTCGTGAAATGTTTATCATCGATATATTCCCAACAACCGACAACAAAGATAAACATACAAAAGCCACCAATTACTTTAAGGGCGTTTCGGGAAACACGGTAACCCGGTTTACTGGCCAATTGCCGCCCTGCCCCCAGCAGCGTCCAACCTATAAAGCCAAACAGCATAAAATCGCTGAGATGGGTTAACAACAGTACCAGTGCGGCATCAATCAACATCGCCAATCCTCGCCTACCCGGCCCGGCCAACGGTTTTCCATATAATTCAGCGCTAACCGCAAAGGCGTATGGGGTGATATAGTTCTTATTGTCTTTTGCAACAGACGGGAGTTCATGGCCCGGAGCCTCTACCACTGGTTGCTCATGATTGTCTGGTGAAGGCGAGTTCATTTACAATAATTCCTTAATCCCCTCAGTGATACCTGTCAGGGTTAACGGATACATCCTCTGTTCCATAATTTCATGCATAATCTTCACCGACGCATAATAAGACCAGTATTGTTCCGGTTGCGGATTCAGCCAGATGGCGTGTTTAAAGTGCTGTAATAAACGGTTCATCCATACCGCCCCGGCCTCTTCATTCCAGTGTTCTACGCTACCGCCAGGATAGGTGATTTCATACGGCCCCATGGTGGCATCACCAACAAAGATCACCTTATATTCGCTGCTGTATTTATGAATAATATCCCAAACAGAAATGGTCTCTTTGCGTCGACGGCTGTTGTCCTTCCAAACCCCTTCGTAAACACAATTATGAAAATAGAAGAATTCCAGGTGTTTGAATTCGGCGTGTGCGGCTGAAAATAATTCTTCGCAAGCCTGGATATGAGCATCCATGGAACCACCCACATCAAAAAATAACAGGACTTTAATAGCATTATGCCGTTCCGGCATCATTTTGATATCCAGGTAGCCAGCGTTTTTTGCCGTTGCCCCAATAGTACCGGCTAAGTCCAGTTCGTCTCTGGCGCCGCTTCGGGCAAATTGGCGCAGTTTGCGCAAAGCCACTTTGACATTTCGGGTGCCCAACTCTACATCGCTGGCCAGGTCTTTAAACTCGCGTTTATCCCAGACTTTAACTGCGGAAAACTGGCCATTGCCATCTTGCCCGATACGCACACCTTCCGGGTTGTACCCACCTGAGCCAAAAGGTGACGTTCCTCCCGTGCCTATCCATTTGTTCCCTCCCTGATGGCGTTTTTGTTGTTCCTGCAATCGCTGCTTCAGCGTTTCCATTAATTTTTCCAGGCCGCCCAGACTTTTAATTTTGGCTTTTTCTTCTTCGCTGAAAAGTCGTTCAAATTCCTTGCGCAACCACTCTTCAGGGATCGTGTCGCCTAATAAATCGACGGACTGGATGCCTTTGAAATAATCAGCAAAGGCCCTGTCGTATTTGTCAAAATGGGATTCATCTTTGACCATACACAGTCGTGACAAATGATAAAAATCCTCCAGGTCCGCAAACGCCAGGTTTTGATCTAAGGCATTGAGCAGGTCCAGTAATTCCCTTAGCGAAACCGGGATCTGATACTCACGCAGTTTAAAAAAGAAAGGAATTAACATCAGCGTCGCGCCATAAACGCCAGTTTCTCAAACAAATGAATGTCCTGCTCGTTCTTCAGCAATGCACCGTACAGAGGTGGAATGGCATTTTTATTATTTGCTTCATGCAATACGTCCTCAGGAATGTCTTCTGCCACTAACAGTTTTAACCAATCCAGCAACTCCGAAGTCGATGGTTTTTTCTTAAGGCCCGGTATTTCACGTAAACTGAAAAACGACTCCAAAGCCCTATTCAGCAAGCTTTTCTTCAGATCCGGATAATGCAGTTGCACAATCTGTCGCATTTCATCCTCTGACGGAAAACTAATGTAGTGGAAAAAACAACGGCGCAAAAAAGCATCCGGCAGTTCTTTTTCATTGTTAGAGGTAATAATTACGATCGGGCGTTGAGTGGCTTTGATGGTTTGCTGAGTTTCATAAACATGAAACTCCATTCGGTCTAATTCCAGCAGCAGGTCATTGGGAAATTCAATATCGGCTTTATCGATCTCGTCAATCAGCAGTACCGGGCGTTGCTCATGTTCAAATGCCTGCCACAGCTTCCCTTTAACGATATAGTTAGCAACGTTGTGTACTTTGTCATCTCCCAACTGAGAGTCCCGTAATCGCGACACCGCATCATACTCATACAATCCCTGTTGCGCTTTGGTGGTGGATTTAATATGCCACTGTAATAAGGGAACGCCCAGGCTATCCGCTAACTCCTGCGCCAATACGGTTTTACCTGTGCCCGGCTCACCTTTGATCAGCAGCGGTTTTTGCAATGTAATAGCGGCGTTTACCGCCAGTTGAAGGTCTTTTGTTGCGAGGTATTTATCGGAACCCTGAAAGGACATCATTTCTCCAAAATAGACTGTGATTCGATGAATCTGGATTTGTTTCAAAAAATTTAACAATAAGTTATAGCAAAATACACTTTCGTTTTAGGTAAATCGGCCTAATCTAGTGTTTAATTGTGATTAGGTGGTCATTTAAACCCTAATCACCGACAGAATATAAATGCCAGTATTTCAAGGACATATTATGAAGTTTTTTGAAGATAATTCCCAATCCATCGGTGGTACCCCACTGGTAAAACTCAACCGGGTTACGCAAGGTAATGTGTACGCCAAAATGGAATCCAGAAACCCCAGCTTCAGTGTTAAATGCCGTATCGGCGCTAACATGATTTGGGATGCCGAAAAGCGCGGTTTACTGACAGCAGGTAAAGAGTTGGTTGAACCTACTTCCGGTAACACCGGTATTGCGTTGGCGTTTGTTGCCGCATCCAGAGGTTATAAGCTTACCCTGACTATGCCTGCCAGTATGAGTCTGGAACGTCGCAAGCTGTTAAAAGCACTTGGTGCCAATGTCGTATTAACTGAGCCACCCAAAGGCATGAAAGGCGCCGTTGCTAAGGCCCAGGAAATCGTTGACTCAGATCCTGACAAGTTTGTCATGCTGCAACAATTCGATAACCCGGCCAACCCGGAAATCCACGAAAAAACCACAGGTCCGGAAATTTGGGAAGATACTGATGGCAATATCGATATCTTTATCGCCGGTGTGGGTACTGGTGGCACCATCACAGGTGTAAGTCGCTACATTAAAAAGACTAAAGGCAAAGCTATCACCAGCGTTGCGGTAGAACCCACTGATTCTCCGGTGATAACTCAGGCCAAAGCTGGCCAGGACCTGACGCCTGGACCTCACAAAATTCAGGGTATCGGTGCGGGCTTTATTCCGGGCAACCTGGATTTAGATTTGGTTGATGAAGTTGAGCAGGTCAGTAACGATGACGCTATCGCCATGGCTCACCGCCTGATGAAAGAAGAAGGTATCTTAGCGGGTATTTCTTCCGGTGCTGCGGTTGTCGCTGCACAGCGCATTGCTGCCAGACCAGAAAACGAAGGTAAAAATATCGTCGTCATCATGCCAAGCTCTTCTGAGCGTTATCTGTCCAGCCCACTGTTCGCAGGGCTGTTTTCAGAAAATGAGCTGGAACAATAAGTTAAATTCCAGTGAATTAATACGGTTTTAGTAAAGGGAGGGTTGACCTCCCTTTACTTTTTGCGAAAAAAAAATCAGACTAGAGGACTAAATTTAGCTACGTTGATTTAAGCATTATATGAAAAAACTAGCGGTTCTCATTCCATTCCTGATCTTTGTCCTGACCGCCTGCGAAAAGATCAAATCTTCTGGTGAGCAAGTTAACAATACGGCCGACATGTCAGCCCTGATTTTCTTCGACAGCATCTATAACAAAAATGATTTCAGGACAGCGCTGAATCACGCATCGCCGCGAATGCAAAGACTGATGAAGTCTTACCATACCTCCACCAATGTAGCGCGTCACATCATTAATCTTCGCTACGATGGTGAGGTGTACATGGAAATTGATGCCGGCGACTCGGTAGGTCGTTTGGAATATGCTACCAAACAGAATGTTTCCATCTTTTTCACCGGCAACTATCAGGGCAATGTTATCGACGAGCTGCGCACGGTCAAAATGGTCAAAGAAGATGGAAAATGGGTGGTGGATTCAATCATGGCGGATAAGTTTCGCTAAGCGATAAGCCGCTTAGCCCCCCACCGCGATACCTTCTCTTCTGGGATCGGCACCACCGATTAATTTGCCATCCTTAATCTGAACGCCATGCAAACCACTATTCAGATCAATGATTTTTAATTTGCTGTGGCCTTTTGCTTTGAGCGTTTCTGCCAACGGTTCCAGATCAGTGCCTTTTTCTATCGCTGTATAATCATTGCGATTAGTGAATTTAGGTAAATTAATAGCCTGCTGTACATCCATTTCCCAATCCAGTACCGCAATCAAAGTTTGCGCCACATAATTAATAATACGGCTACCACCTGGTGATCCGATAGCTAACACCAACTGATCGTTTTCATCAAATACCATAGTGGGCGACATTGAACTTCTGGGACGCTTTCCTGGCTCAACCCGGTTTAATACCCGGTAAGCCCCTTTCGAAGGCTCAAAATTAAAATCGGTTAATTGGTTGTTGAGCAAAAATCCTTCGACCATTAACCCGGAGCCAAAGGCAAACTCGATACTGGTGGTCATCGAAACAGCATTGCCTTTCTTATCTACGATAGAAATATGACTGGTATTGGGTAGTTCATAGGCATTACCCATTTTCAAAAATGCCTCAGAATAAGCCGTTCCGGCACGGGCATATCGAATGTTTTTATCCGGAGAAATTTGCTCTGCCCGGCGTTTTAAATAACTCTGATTAATCAGAGCAGCAAAGGGTAACCGGCTAAACGCAGTATCGGCGATATACATGTTGCGGTCAGCAAAGGCCAGCTTTGAGGCCTGAGTAAAGAGGTGAATGGCTTCGGCACTATTAGGCTGAAATTGTTCCATTTTGAAACCCTCCAACATTTTGAGGATTTGCAATACGCTGATACCACCTGATGCAGGCGGTGCCATACCACAGACTTTATACTTTTTATAATGACCGCAAATGGCATCACGCTTTAAAGCCTTGTAGTTGCCGATATCTTCTTTAGTAAGCAGGCCGGGACGTATAGAGGCGGTTTGTACCGTTTTGGCAATGCGTTCTGCCAATTCCCCCTGATAAAAATAGTCAGCCCCTTCCAAAGCGATGCCGTGTAGCGTACGCGCCAGTTTTTTGTTGGTTCGCTTGTAGCCTGATTTAATCGCAGAGCCGCCTGGATAGAAGTAAAGTTTGGTATTGGTAAATGCCTGTAATCCGGGATGTAAATTCAGGCCCACCAGTTTTTCCAGCCGCGGTGTAACAGTAAACCCCTCTTCCGCGATTGCCGCAGCATCTAAAAACAACCGTTGCCATTCCAGTACACCAAATTCTTTATGGGCCGTCTCCAGTGCTTTCAGAACCCCGGGTACCCCTACAGAACTGCCACCGACAACGGCTTCTTTCCAGGGGATAGGTTTGTTGTCTCGCATAAACATGATGGGGCTTACTGCTGCGGGTGCCGTTTCTCGTCCATCAAAGGTGTGTAATTGTTTATTTTCGTTGTCCCAGTACAGAATAAATGCACCACCACCCAAGCCTGACGATTGCGGTTCTACCAGAGTCAGCATTGCCTGTATGGCTATCGCGGCATCAATGGCACTGCCACCTTCGTTGATGATCTTTTTCCCCACCCAGGAAGCATAAGGATGTGCCGCTACCACCATGTAATTATCAGCAACAACGGCGGACTTTGCTTTGAATCCTGTCGCCGCTTCAGGCTCCCCGTCTTCTCTTACTTTTTTCGTCTGGGCCAATGCGCTGCTGGTGAAAACAAACAAAAAACAGAGTGCGAAGATACGTTTTAACAATTTTCAAATTCCTTGGTTTGGCGTGAGAAGTAAAAACACAGATAAAATCGAGCTGGCGCTAACAATACTTTTTCGGATCTGGCTTGCGCTTTTCCAGGAAGGCACTAAACGCTTCTTTTGCCGCTTCCGACTTCAGTTGTTCAACAAAAACCTCAATTTCTTTGTCGATGTGCAAGTTTACGCTATCTGAAGCAGATTTCATTAAGGCTTTAGTATGCCTGAGTGCGGCATAAGGTTTTACAGCTAACTGGCTGACCACTTTTTGGCAATGAGCGGCTAATTGCTCCGGTTCCAGTACATCATTTACCAGCCCAAATTCCCTGGCCTGCTCGGCGCCAAACGATTCACCTAACAGCAACCATTCACTGGCTTTACGATGACCCGCCAGCTGTGGCAATAACAAACTGGATGCATATTCAGGCACTAATGCCAGATTAATAAATGGCAGGGAAAACACACAGCTGGTATCACAGTATACTAAATCACAATGCAATAACATGGTGGTCCCTATCCCCACAGCCATCCCCGATACCTGGGCCACCACAGGCATGGGAAACTGCATCAGGGCCTGCATAAATTCCAGCGTTGATTGCAGTTCAGCTTTGCTTTCAACCTTAGCGAACTGTGCCAGGTCATTTCCTGCGGTAAAATGCTCTCCCGCACCTTTTATCAGTACCGACTTAATTGCCGGATTTTGCTGTTGTTTTTTGAGTTCGTCGGCTAACTCTTTATACATGTCAGCGCTAAGGGCATTGCGTTTTTCCGGGCGGTTTAAGGTTAAGGTCAAACACTTTTCATTTATTTCTTTCAAAATCAGCGACATAGCAAATATTAATTCTGTTGTTTTTGTGGCATATTCATTTCAACATAAACGTTGCATAGCAGCGATGCAATCCCAAACTGAGTTTTTTCAGCATAATGTCATTAATAAAGTCATTGTTACCCAATCATCTACCAATTAAAACCATTCACTGGTTAGTATTGGCGTGCTGCGGCGTACTGGCAGTTTGCTTATATGGTTTTGACGGGGTGCTTCACGCACGCCTGAATTATGATCTGAATGCCATAAAAGATGGCGCCTGGTGGCGTTTGTTCAGTGCCCATTTTTTACACACCAATCTGTATCACTTGCTGTTGAATCTCGCCGGGTTACTGTTGTTGTGGGCATTGCACGGCGAATATTACCAGTACACAAACAGTCTGAGCTTACTGTTTCTCTGTACGCTTGGAACAGCTGCAGGTTTGTTTGGGTTTTCCGATCTCAGTCATTATGTCGGGCTGTCAGGCATGCTGCATGGGTTGTTTGCCTGGGGCGTTGTACAGGATATTAAACGCGGCTATACGACCGGATGGTTGCTATTGGCGGGTTTGCTGATAAAGCTGTTGCAGGAGCAAATATATGGTGGCAGTGTTGCCACTGCGTCGCTGATTCAGGCTAATGTTGCCGTTGATGCCCATCTCTATGGGGCGCTATCAGGCTTTCTTGCCGCCATTGTAATACCAGCGTACAAACAACAAAAAACAAAAGACACTCAGGTGTCCGAAGACACCTGAGTAAGTTCGCTAGCGTTATTTTACGTGGGTTTCCATTAACTTATAGATCCGACGATATTCATCCAGCCATGAGCTTGGCTCTTTAAAGCCATGAGGCTCTACGGGGTAAATTGCGGTTTCAAAATTCTCTTTTTCCAGCTCAATTAAGCGCTGCACCAGTCGTACCACATCCACGAAGAACACATTGTTATCCACCATAGGCGCATTGATTAGCAACGGCTTTTTAAGGCCCTCTGCAAAGTATATCGGTGAACTGCGCTCAAATGCGATGGGATCAACCTCCGGTGTGTTTAAGATATTTGAGGTGTATGGCGTGTTGTAATGAGCCCAGTCTGTAACCGGACGCAAAGCTGCACCAGCCTGAAACAAATCGGGTTGTGTAAACAACGCCATAAAGGTCATAAACCCACCGTAAGAACCACCATAAGTGCCAACCCGGTCACGATCGACTCTGGCGTTTGCTACCAGCCAGTCGACACCATCTTGTAAATCCTGAATCTCCGGTGTCCCCATTTGTCGATAAATAGCAGTACGCCAGTCTCTGCCATAGCCTTTAGATGCCCGGTAATCCATGTCCATTACAATATACCCTTGTTGGACAAGGAAACTGTGGAACATAAATTCACGGAAGTAGCCCGACCAACCAAGATGAGAGTTTTGCAGATATCCGGCACCGTGGTTAAAGATAACCGCCGGATACTGTTGCTCAGATGACAACTGACTGGGCATATACACTCTTGAATAAATGGGTCTGTCGCTGTGATCAGATTGCACCGGAACAATTTGAGGTGCGACCCAATCAAAACTCAGAAATTCTTCACTGACAGTATGTGTCAGGCGTTTAACCTCTGCATTAGGCTGAGCAGGCAGCACATATAATTCCGGTGGCAAGGTTAATTTGGAGTGTTGAATAACCAGACGTGACTCATCCGGGCTTAGTTGATAGTAAGTCTCCCCATTTAAATCGGTTATTGCTGCTATTTCCCCTGAACTGAGATTAACCCGATAGATTTCGTAAATGCCAGGGTGTTTTTTATTGGCCTGAAAATAAATATATTCATCGTTTCGGGTCAACGTAAGCTCATCGACTTCATAAGCGCCAGGTGTCAGATTGGTTGCCGATCCCTGTAGCGGTTTGACGTACAGATTGGCAAACCCGGTTTCTTCTGACAGATAAAACAAGGTATCGCTGTTGTTTAACCAACCGAAGCTGTTGAACTTATAATTAACCCAGGCTTCATCGTGCAGGCGATGTTGCTGCCTGAATTGTTGTTCTTCCCAATCTACTGTCGCTATCCAACGGTCTTTATTGTCCCAGGCTTCTAACATGACCGCCACCTGAGAACCTGTTTCATTCCATTGAATCGCACTTTGATTCCAGTACCAATCCTGCATTAAACTGATGGCTCTTGGCACGGCTTCGGACTCGTATTCTTCGCCATCTCGCTGTGCATTTTCTGCTTTAACTTCGGCCAGAACATCCTCATCAAAACCTGCCAACGTTTCAAAGCTCAGCAGATGCTTTTCCTGAGTCGTTAGATCCAGAAGCCAGATTTCATGCTCAACCGGCTCAGCATCAGCCACCCGCGCTCTGACACTTTCCGCTTTAATGCGACCGTTTTCTTTGATGTAGTTTGGCATAATGTCGGTATCAGAGCGTGTCTCCACATCTTCTCTGGTCACCAGAATCGCTTTGCTCAGGTCGGGGGAAACACTGACTTCAACAAGCTCTGTGGCACTGTCAAAATAGAAGACATTATTATTGTAAACCGGGTTTTCTGCTTTTAATTGTTGTTTATAGTCAAATTGCTGCTGACGTTTTTCTCGTTGAGAGGCCACGTAACTGATCAACTTAATTTGTTCTTCAGCAATGTAATCTTCCGGTTCTTCCAGGGCTTCAGGTGCATCGTCAAAATGCCAGGCTAAGAGTTGTGAAATACCACCTTGTTTCAGATCCACCTGATAAACCGAACCCGCGTCGGCATAAATCAAATTGCCCTGACGAGTGAATTTTGGGTTGTAAGGCTGTCCCATCTGCCTTGTATGCTGTTTAACCTCACCGCTTTGCAAGTTTTTACTGAAAACGCTATTTTCGTAGACCCAGGCTAATGTGGTTCCGTCGGGAGACAAAACCGCATCATCCGGTGCCAGGTGCTGTTCCGCTAACCCAACCAGTTCACCATTGCCACTGTCAGGCTGACCGCTGTCCAGTCGCCACAACTCATCCACTACTGAACCTTCTCGTTTGCGGTAATAAAATACTGATTGTGAGTCATCCGCCCAGTAATAGTGACCGGGTTGACGTCCCAGCCAATCGGGATCTGACATGATTTTTTCCAGGGTAATACCTTTAGGCGTAGCCTGATTTGCCAGTTGCGCAATAACCGGCGGGACATCTACCGGTTGCATTGCCATTGCAGAGGATGTTGCAGTACTTTGCGCGGTAGCTGCGCAGGCGGTCAGCATGACCAGCCCGGCACTTAACAGAGAGACCTTAATTTTCCGGGGAACCATATTTTTTCCATCGTTATTTTTGTTTCTGGACAATAAATCATTAAAGCGTCATTGTGTAGAGGTTGCAAACACGGCCAGGACAATAGTTAATAGCGATTGATCCTTCGCTGTGTCATTTTAGTAACAGCTACAATCCCAATGTTGAAGAGTAAATTATGAAAAGAATCCTTCTGTTAGCAATACTTTCCTTGTGTTCCATTCCTGCGTCATGGGCATCTGAATGCCCTTCTGAACTCAAGCATCTGAAACGCAAATTAAACAGCCAGGAAACTGTAAATTTATGTAACGAATATGGTGGCAAAGCCGTTTTGATTGTCAACACCGCCAGTTATTGTGGTTTTACCCCACAGTTTGAAGGATTAGAAGCACTGTACAGCCAATATAAAGACAAGGGTTTTGTGGTACTGGGATTTCCCAGCCATGACTTTAACCAGGAAGACAAAGACGAGGCGAAAACAGCGGAGTTATGTGAACTGACTTACGGCGTAAAATTCCCGATGTTTGAGCCACTGCATGTTAAAGGCGACGATGCGGACCCGCTTTACCGTCAGTTGTCTAAAGCCACGGGCACTGAACCGAAATGGAATTTTTATAAATATCTGATCACCAGTACCGGTGAAAAAATAACAAGTTATTCGTCGTATACGAAACCCACAGATAGCGACTTTATTGCGGATATAGAAAGCGCTTTGCCCCGGTAACCTTTTAATACTAATCTCCCAGCCCGGATACGGCATAAAAAAAGCCCCGTTAAATTAACGGGGCAATAAGCACACTCAACTTGGAACACACTTTAGCTAACAGACTTGTTATCGGGGAGATAACAATGTCAGCTTTGCTAACTGCAATAGTTTAGGCAGCGGTTTTATTGATTAGTTCAATAATTTTTTCATTTGCCTGTTCAAACGCACTGTTGGCGGTTTCAGCCCCCATTGCCAAGCCTTCAGCATAAACAAACTCTACGTCCGTGATCCCCACGAAGGCAAAAAAGTCATTTAAATAGGTGGTCTGTGAGTCTTTAGCAGTCCCCGCGTACATGCCACCTCTTGCCGCCATCACATAAACTTTTTTATTTTCCAGCAAACCCTGCGGACCATTTTCAGTGTAGCGAAAAGTGATCCCGGCCCGCGCAATGCGGTCAATCCAGGCTTTCAATGTAGATGGAACACCAAAGTTATACATAGGTACGCCAAGCACAATCACATCAGCCTGTTGCACCTGATAAACAAAATCATCAGACAAACTCGCCAGCGCTTTTTGCACATCACTGCGCTCTTCCGGGGCCGTCATCCAGGATTGCATTTCCTCTGCACTGAGATGGCCTATATTGCGCTTACTCAAATCCAGTGTTTCAATCTCAACCTGTTGTTCATCACCGAGCTGACGTAAAAAGTCCTGAACTAACTTATTAGAGTTACCTTGCTCACCATTAATACTGCTGTTTACTACTAAGACATTTTTCATTGTTTGCTCTCACTGAAAGAATTAAACCAGTGACAACTATGATAATTATATTTTTTCGATTTTAAATCGCATAAATTCGGCACTTAAATCCTATTTTTTAGAACTATAAGTAAATTAGCCTATTTTAACCTTTTAAACCTGGCTGAATAGCCGTGAAAACAACGGCCATGTTCATAAAAACCTGACTACGGGGTTAACAATTAGCCAGTGAATTCTCACTTTTTAACCGAATTGTTTACTTCGCCAGCAGTTAATAAATTTGTCATAAAAAGGGGTTGACCTACCCTATCCAGATCAGCATAATACGCGCCACTCGACAAGCAGTCGGGTAAACGGCTAAGTAGCTCAGCTGGTTAGAGCACATCACTCATAATGATGGGGTCGCAGGTTCGAGTCCCGCCTTAGCCACCAACTTTTTTAGCGGAAGTGGTGAAATTGGTAGACACGCTGGATTTAGGTTCCAGTGCTTCACGGCGTGAGAGTTCGAGTCTCTCCTTCCGCACCATAGATTGTTGGGGTATAGCCAAGCGGTAAGGCAGCGGGTTTTGATCCCGCCATTCGTTGGTTCAAATCCAGCTACCCCAGCCACCTTTTTTATTCACAAAGCCGTTTGCTTGTGAATATTGGGGTATAGCCAAGCGGTAAGGCAGCGGGTTTTGATCCCGCCATTCGTTGGTTCAAATCCAGCTACCCCAGCCATACAAAAACGCCAGACCATTGTCTGGCGTTTTTTATGCCCGCATTTCTGCAGAATAACGATTTCATCTGGACTTATGACGCTACAATAGTCAGTATTGTTGCCAAAAAAACTATAAGGTCTTTATATTTTGGTCAACGACATCGTTTCCGCCATTAACGGCGTACTCTGGGGCAATACGATATCCTTGCCAGGCATTGGCGGCGTTCCCATCCTTATTCCCATGTTAGTGTTTGCGGGTTTCTGGTTTTCAGCAAAATTAGGCTTTTTGCAATTCCGTCATTTTGGTCACATGTTCTCTGTTATGAAGGGCAGCACAAAAGGCGGTGAAAACGGCATTTCATCTTTTCAGGCGTTGTGTACCAGCCTGTCCGCGCGGGTAGGCACCGGTAATCTGGCCGGGGTCGCTGTTGCCATTTCTCTGGGCGGTGCTGGCTCTGTATTTTGGATGTGGATGATTGCGCTGTTGGGCATGGCCACCGGTTTTGCTGAAAGTGTATTGGGACAGCTTTACAAAGTAAAAGATGACAACGGTGAATTCCGTGGTGGTCCCGCCTATTATATCCAGCAGGGGCTGAACAAACGCTGGTTAGCCATTGCTTTTTCGCTGTGTTTGTTTCTGGGTTATGGTTTTATTTTCAGTGCCGTTCAGGCCAATACCATAACCGATGCACTGAATAATGCTTACGGTATTCCGACCTTCTATAGTGGCCTGGTGATCATATTGGTTGCCGGTGCCATCGTGGTGGGAGGGCTGAAACGCATCGCTTCGTTTGCCGAATACATTGTGCCTTTCATGGCCATTAGTTATGTGGTTATTGCCCTTACTATTACCTTACTCAATATTCAACAAGTCCCGGCGGTACTTTGGGATATTATCAGTTCCGCTTTTGGTTTGCAGGAAGCCGGTGCCGGTGCATTAGGCGCGGCCATTAAAAATGGTATTCAACGCGGTTTATATTCTAACGAAGCCGGCTCAGGTAGTGTGCCTCATGCCGCAGCTGGCGCCACGCCGAATCCCAATCACCCGGTGTCGCAGGGATATGTGCAAATGCTGGGCGTTTTTATCGATACTATGGTGCTGTGTACCTGCACTGCAGTCATTATATTGCTGGCCGGTGGCTCGCAAAGTGATCAGATGGAAGGTATCCGTCTTACTCAGTCTGCAATGGAAACACACCTAGGGGGAATGGGAGCAGATTTTGTCGCAGCCGCCATCAGTTTGTTTGCATTTACCTCAGTAGTTGCCAATTACGCCTACGGCGAGAGTAACCTGCACATGTTCAAACTGGATCACAAAGTTGGTCGTACAGTTTATACCACAGGTTATCTGGCCATGATTTTATGGGGTTCCAGTGCGGCATTACCTGAAGTATGGGCGATGGCCGATATGGCGCTGGGTATGATGACAGTAATCAACATTACCGCCATCATCATGTTAACCCCCACGATTGTAGCAATCAGCCAACATTATTTCGCCAGGCGGGATGCCGGTGAAAAACCAGAGTACAAGAATGGCGATTGCGAAATTCAGGGCGAAACGGAAAAAGGGATCTGGTGATCAATCAGGTTTAACAGATATTAGGCATGAGGCAGGCTACCCTGCCTCAGAAAAATGCCATCCGAATTAACTGCAACACCAGCATGATACCCACCAATGGCCAGATCCAGCGGGTGATCTTTTGTAATTCTTCAGGGCTGTGACGCTTGCCATGTTTTTCCACCAGCGGCACCACTACAAATAATGCCAGAAACAACAAGCCCAAAATGATAAAAACTGTCACTATTTCACTCCCAACGCTCTTTTGAGCGCGTATTTTTTCAAAGGGCCGCTTCGTTGTGCCAAAAACAACCCGGTATTACGCATTAACTTTAATATTGGATTGGGATTACAAAAAGCAATATTAAACCCATCCATTGCCGTCATCATGACACTGTTTTCCCTGCGCCGTGTTGTTTCATATTGCTGCAACTGCACTGAGATGTCGGCATTCAAATTAATTTCCAGTAGCGCTGCGACATCCTGAAATCCCAGGTTAACCCCCTGACCAGCCAGCGGATTAATACTGTGAGCAGCGTCTCCACACAAGACCACCCGTCCTTTGAAATAGTGATTAGCGTGATTACGGCGGATTGGAAAACTGCCAACATTAAGTATCTCAAAATCACTGTGCAACGCCGGGAACTCTTGCAAGATTCGATTTTTTAGCTGAGGCTTGTCGGTCTGGGCCAGCACTTGTACCTTATCAGCCGGGAGATACCACACCAGTGCCGCATAATGATCGAAAAGTGGCAGGTAGGCCATGGGACCATCGGTACTAAACTGTTGAAAGGTATGCTGCAAACTGGGGGAGCGGGTTTTGATATTGAGGGCAAATACCTGTTGTTGGTATTGCCAACCGGTTTCGCCTACCTGCAGATCTCTTCTGACAGCAGAGTTACCGCCATCAGCACCAACCACCAGGGTTCCTGTACATACCGCTGAGTCCAGTTGACATTGCCCCGCCTCAGCATCCAGTATTCGCCCGGATGAAAACCAGCTTATTTGTGATTCAAAGCTGCTCAGGCCCTGATGGATTGCCAATTGTAAATGTCGGTTTTCTAATAAATAACCCAGATGACTGAACCCTAAATCAGAGGCTGAAAAATGGGTTTCACAACCCGGCGTTTCCCAGACTGACAGTTTGCTATAGGGTTGCAATCGCCCGGCCCGCAAATGCGACCAGGCGCCTAATTCTGTGAGCAACTGTTCAGAGCCCAGACTGATAGCAGAAACCCGAATTTCAGGTTCTTCTTTCAATGCTGACCAGACAGGTTTATCTGGTTCAACAATAGCGACCTTTAAACCGCGACGAACAAACCCCAGAGCCGCAGACGCACCGACCATGCCACCGCCAAAAACTATCAGATCAAACTGCTTTTCACCCATATTTTAAATCCATTTTTGTTCGGTTATCGCAACGGTTTGGCTGGTTTGATGGCTGCCGGTATGCTGAGTAGACTTTGGTTCCAGCATCATAAAATGGGTTTCCACATCGGCTTCTGGACAATGCTGCATTCCTTTAGGTACAACAAACATTTCGCCTGGAAGCAGGCTGATAATCTGTGGTTCAGCATTTTCGGGTTGTAAATGTAGCTTCAACTCACCTTTAAAAACAATAAACAGTTCGTCTTCCTGTTCATGAGCGTGCCAAACCAGACGCCCCTGCCCTTTAGCGACTTTGATGAGCTGCTGGTTGGCCTCTCCTAACACTTTGGGTGACCAAAGATCATCAAACAGGGAAAACTTCTCAGCAATGTTAATTTTTTTCAGGGACATACGAATTTCGATGACAGATAAAGAGGCCCTACTATAGCAAAGCGCAGTAATTCTTGTGCAAATTTAACGGCATTTCGATTAGTTATCTGCGCCTATAGCGAAGCTGAGTTGCGCCTTAGCAATAAAGAAATCCCCCCTGGCCGCCAGTAAATCACTACGGGTACTGGTGAGCAGATCCTGCGCATCCAGGACATCATTTGCTGTACTTAGCTGCTCTTTGTATCGAATCCCCGTCACCCGGAAGTTTTCTTCTGCCTGACTAACAGCCTTTTGCAATACAGTAATGTTTTGTCGCGCTTCCTGCACGGCCAGCCAGGCATTGTGAGTTTCCTGTTGCACCAACTCTTTAGTACGCATGTAGTTTTTGCGGGCGATTTGAACATCATGCAACGCATTACGGTTTTGATTGCGGGTGGAAAAGTTGTCCCACAGGGTCCAGTTCATATTGATGCTGAGTTGAGTGTCGCGGGCTGCGCCAGCAAAATCAAACTGATCTGACAAGTTACTTTGCGTCACTCTGGCCGTTAGTTTCGGCCAATATCCCGAGGCCACACTGTTTTTATTGCGCCTGGCAATATGAACTGCCAAATCTAACTGTTTCAGGTCGGGGCGACTGCGTATCGCTATTTGTAAGCTAGCACCTAATTCCGGCATAAACGCAATATCAGGGTCCGACGATTCCGGTTCAATTTCTACCAGTATGTTTTGGTTTAACAGGATATTTAAGTTAGTCATTGTGCGCCGGGCCGTGTTTGCGGCCACCAATACGCTTTGCTCCCCCCGTGCTACGCGAACATCCGCCTGCAGCAAGTCGTTGCGCCAAATCTTGCCGTTGGCATACAGGTGCTGAGCATTTTCCCGGTGTTGCTGTAACCGCGTCAGGGAGGCTTTTGCTTCCTGAGCCAACGCCTTATTAGTGATAAGTTGGAACCATAGCTGTTTTACAGTAAAAACCAGTTGCTGTTTTTGCCGCACATACCCCAATTCGGCATTCAGTGTCCTTAACTGACTAATTTTCCAGGCCTGCCAGACGGCCGGGTCGTATAACACCTGATTGAGTTCCAGGCGGGCAGAATAATCGATTGGCAGTGTGTCGTTCTGATTGTCAAACAACGCCTCATTTCTGGCGGCACTTAAACTCAGTTCGGGAAACAGTTGACCATAGGCTGTGCTTTCATCGTTTTGAGCTTTTTGTAACTGCTCCAGCGCAATCTGATAATCGAGGTTTTGTTTGAAGGCTTTCTCTAATATCACCTCCAGCGTTTCCGCATTGGCAATACCAACTGTTAAGCCCAACAGCAGGACACTATTTTTAACGCCCTTTAAAACCACGCTTTTAGCTCCACATAACGTCCAGAGATCAACATAGTTTCCGTGGTATGAATATCCCACACCACTCTTCTGAGGCCACTGGAGGGCTGCAAAAGTGGAAAGAGACGTTTCACGGTGGCTTTACCTATCACCTGCCCTTTAAACAACACTTCTGTCGAGTCTCCCTCTTGTAACAGTTCGGTATATTCGGGCGGCACATCCAGAGACATTGTTAATTGCAGCAACGAGGCGAATTCAATAATTGGATCCCCAGGCTGCGCCCATTCACCTGCCGATATTTTACTATTGGCTACCACACCGTCGTAGGGGGCCAGCAAAACTGCCTGTTGCACCGCCAGTTCCGCCAATTCCAGTTTGGACCGATTTACCGCGACTTTCGCATCGGCGGTTCGCACAGAAAACTCGGCTTCCGTTAATGCGATATCCGACAGAATGTCCTCATTCACCAGGCGGCGGCTTTTTTCCAAAGCATGCTGTGCGGCGGCCAGTTCCGCCTCGGCAGAATGAAACATTGCGCGGGCCTGACTTAACTCCGCCTTGAGTTTGATGTCGTTAATTTGCGCCAGTATTGCCCCGGCTTCAACATAACTGCCATCAGGCGCAATCCAGGTTACCTGCCCCTGTTGCGCTACGGATAATTTCGCCTGTTGCGCTGGCACAACCACCCCGCGCAAATGCACAGATGCCAGATTTTCCGCCCACGCTGACAGTGCAGTGAACAACCCAATAAATATAAAAACACGCCTGATTACAGCCATAAATCCGCCCTAAAAAATTTCCTGATTTTAAACATGAAGTGTTGCCAAAGGGGCAGGTTTTCACCATAAATTTTTGCTTCGCCGCTAACACCGACCGGCAAATAATCCTCAGATTGCCAATCGGTGATCCGCATTCTGACCAGTACTTTTTGCTCCACCCCTGCGGATTTTGCCAGTGCTGAAATCACCTGAACTTCGGCGTTAAACACGCGACTCAGTTGCGCATTCAGACGTACTTTCGCCTTGTGTCCCGGTGACAGATAGGAGACATCCCGCTGATCGACTATCGCGTCGAAATAGCGGCTGTTTTCTGACAGCAGCTTCAGTACTTCTTGTTGTTCAGTAAAATACCGGCCCTGCAATAACTCCGGAGACAGACCTTCAACCTGCCATTGCCCCTGTGGAATTGCGATAGTCAGATCACGCAGCTTTTGGTCAACAGATTGCAGCTTTTCCGTAATAAGGGTAAGTTCAATTGCCAATCGCGCCTGTGTTGAGGATTCATTTTCCAGCATTGCTGCGACTTTTTGCCCCTCTAATTCTGCGCGACGCGCTACCAGATCTTGTTTTTGAATTAACAGTTCTGGTGAGGTCATCACCAGCAAGGGTTCACCCACAGCCTGGGTTAACTGGCGCTGCTCGGTATAATTTATCTGCTCTACCAGGGCATTGGCCGGACTGTATACAATATGAGTGGGCGCCTCTACGATGCCCTCCGAATACAGGGTTAAACGCGGCTGCCACCACACACTTATCACAACAAAGACGAACATGAACAGCAGTGTTCTTACTTTGCTTTTTTTGTCTTGCCATACATAGTGTTTACACCACTGCACCAGTGTCATCATCCAGTTTCCTGTGATGGATTTTAAGAGTCGAAAGACCAGATAAAGAAATCCCAGTATGGCAATGAAGCCAAACTGAGCATACACAAACTGATAACCCAACCAACCAATAAATGACAACATCAGCGTCATGTAAAACACCACTGACGTGCCATAAATCCAATAAACGCGCTTTTCTCTTGGTGTTGGATTAAAGGGTTTTTCTTCATCGCTCCTGAATAGTTTAGTTTTCAGATTCCATGAAAACCAGGCCAATGCATTCTGTCGCAAATTTTGCATTTCCAGCCAATCGGTCAGAATGTAGTAACCGTCAAATTTCAGCAATGGATTGAGATTGATCAGTAGTGAGCTGGCGGTGCCTATCGTCATCAGCACAAAAGCGATGTACCCAACCGGATTATAGATATCCACCAGCAACCAGATAAGGGTGGCGGTCGCGGCTAACAGTAGCTCGACCCATACACCGGCCAGGGCCACCTGGATTTTGTGGGTTTTATTTTCAAACAGCCAGGCGTCATTGACATTGCAGTATAAGCAGGGCTGAAAACACAGTAATAAGAATCCCATCTCATGCACATCTCCGCCGTAATACTTGCAGGTGAGGCCATGGCCGCATTCGTGCAATGCAATCGCACACAAGGCGATAATCCAGATGTAAAACACGCCACTGATCTGGGTTTGCAGGTAAACCTGGGTAAAGTCCTGCGCGAATCGCTCTGCATTAAACAGGATAACCAACATCGCCAGAACAATGAATCCGGCCTGAAATTGCAAAGCTCTGGGGGACCACATAAAGCGAATTGAATCTATGATGCTGTCAAACCACTTGTTGGGATTAACTAGCTGAAAACGCATCATCAAAATACTGCCTTTAGCCTGCAACAATGATTTTTTGCGCTCATCCCTGATACGCTCTAATAAGGCGACGTTTTCTTCCTGTTTGCTGCGTTTCAGGATTTGATAATCCTTACAGGCGTGATACACCGACTCAGCCGTTTCCGTATCGTATTCGTAGCGTTGTGACTCGCGATTGAAGCGCTCCACTATGGCCGTCAAATCATGTACCCCGTCAAATAACCTGATAAGCTCCATTTGAGGTATGCTGAATCGGTAGTACTCCTGTTTATCAGGTTCTTTAACCACAAAACTCACATCGCCCTGCTGCACAAAGCGTCGCACTTTGACTTCATCTCGCAATGGTGCGGGGATCACGCTCAAAACTTATAACCCCAGGGTAAACACAAAGAAATTGCGCACCCGACGCCAGTAACGCTCTATAACCGAGGTATCCGGTGTATAAATCAACGCCTGTCCGGTCATGCCGGGTAACACCCGATAATCGGCTTCAGTTATCAGTATTTCAGCGACAAAGCCAGTTTTCAGCTCACTGGTATCAACTTCTTCTTCGCCTTCCAAAATAGTGGTAGGCACATCATAGGAGCGCCCCACATGTAAGACTTTGCCGTACACGTATTCACCCGGCCTAGCCCTCAACACCGCGCGAACTTCCTGATGGATTTTGACGTCCATAATGTCTTCTTCAGCAACGTGAACTACCAGTCTAAATTTATCCGGATTGGCGATGCGAAAAATCTCTGTGCCGGTCGCAAAATGTCGCCCCTGCAACTCGCCAATATTGGTATTGAGGACTACGCCAGAAATTGGGGCCAGAATCGCGGTATTTGTTAAATCTCGTTGTAGTTTGGTGACTTTCGCCAGCGTAGATTCGCGCTGAATCATGGCATTTGACAAAGCAAAACTGTCTTTTTCAGCCCGGGCCTCGACAATCTGTCGCTCCGCGATAGCCAGTTGCGCCTGGGCTTCAATCAATGCCAGCCTCACAGCGGTGGTGTCTAATTCGGCAACAACATCTCCGGCTGCGACTGGTTGCCCTTCCTGCACCAGGATACGGCTAATTCGGCCATCTACCGGGGTAAATATTCCCTGCCCCAGTTGCGTTTCAACGGTGGTGGGTGCTGCCACCCACCGCAAAACGGGCAAAAAGTGAAAACTCAGTAACAGGGTGACGACTGTGCCCATTACAATCGCGGCACGTTTGCCCTTACTTTTAAACCATTTAAGGCCACTTTCTTTCAGGCCGGACAGAGATTTTCGTTTGGTGATGCTTTTAAATAAACTGGCGTTGCGCAACGCCACAGTGGCTTGCGAAGCCATAATGTGCAGCAAATCGCCTTTACCGGCATTGGCAAAATTGGCAATATTGCTTTCAAACCACAACACCCCCAATACGCCCTCTTCATCGCGCAGTGCCACAGTCCAAAGGCTTTTAACATCATATTGATTCAGGTATTTGACCCAGTCATTGATTTTGCCTTTTTGACTGTGGATGTACCGCTCCCGCTCGGCGACATACACCGAACGTTGCAGGTTTTGTACCTGCTTCATCAGCGCCAGCATGGCCAGTTGCCTGGGCGCTTTGAGATCCACCTTCTGACCACCGGAAATTACATTCAGGCTCAATTCGCCGTCGTCATCCACCAGGGCAATGGCTCCGTAAGCGATATCCACCAACTCATTGGTTCTGTTCACGACCAGATTAAGTACCTGATCAACATCCAGGGTTGAAACCACTTCGTTGGAAATGCTCATCAGGGCGTTCATTTCTTTTACCTTGCTTTCCATTTCCATCAGGCGTGCATTTTTCATGGAAATCGCAGCACTGATAGCAAGGTCTTTAACTAATTCACAATCGTGGGTATCGAACTGCCCGTCGACACCGTGTTTTTTATTCACGATTTGAATGGCTCCATAAGCTTCATCATCAATGATCAAGGGAACGCAAATCATGGAGCGGGTAACAAATCCGGTTTTTTGATCAACAGTTTGGGTGAACTCTTTGCTTTTGGCACAATTGAGAATGATTTTGGATTTTTGTGTTTCAATAACGGTTCCGACAATGCCCAAACCAAAATCTAACTTTAAGCCAATCACTTCATCTTTAACCGGCCCTTCAGCCAGGTGACAGACATTTTTTTTAATGGTCTCGTCTTTGATCCACAGGGAGCCGGCTTCGGCATCCAGGGCATTGAGAATGCGATCAAACACAATTTGCATCAGGTGTTTGACCCCATGAGCCTGTCCGATGAACTCGTGAGTCAATTTCCGGGACGTGGAAAGTATTTTAATTTTTCGTTTTAATTCGCCGACTTCTTTGCTGGCTGTGTTTGCAGTTTGCCTTACAGTCCGGTTCACCATCAATAGTTCCCGTCACACCTCTTCTGTTATCGCCGTTTAAGTATAGAACGATATAACCATAAAAAGACTAATAAAATAGTATTAGTTTCCTTTTGTTCGCTGAGATTACGCAAAGTCTGTGTTTTGATTGCAGACAATGACCAACATCCCGGTAGCTGAAACAAAAAAGGCGGGCAATGTGCCCGCCCCGAAACCCAACAAATATTAGTTAGAGCGTGCTCTGGCTTTTGCTGTCTGCGCTTTGGCAGCCAATTTATAGCCTTGCACTTTCGCACCTGCAACGGCGGCGAGGGCTCTTTGCTTTACACGATCAGCTTTAGTTACTGTTGCCATAATTATATTCTCCGATAGTTAATAATTTGCCGGTTAAGGCGTTTCATCAAGGTCAAAAACTAAGGTGACAGTACCATCACCGTTATCTATTACTTCTGCTAGAGGCCAGCTTTGAATGATGTAATTACCATCCGCATCAGGACCCGTTGCTTCCGGTGGAATACCACCTTCCCATTCACCTACCATCTCACCAGAGATAACAAAGGTGCTACTGGCAAGGTCTACATCGCCCATGTCAATCGGCAGGGTCCAACTGGTTGGGCCGTCCGCATCGTAGTCAAGTCCCCACTCAGCCGGATCACTCCCTCCTTCGAACAATGGCAAGATAAACTCATTGACATAGCCATTGGGGTCCGGAGGTACAGTTCCGTGTATTCCGCCGTCATCCATAGGTTCACCATCCCCGCCCTCATCCGGGTAGGGTGCTTCTCCGGCATCCCAGGTTTCTGATGTTCCATCCGGATAAATGACACTGCCAGAGCCATCACTGTTCATCGTCCAGACAGTACCATCAGCATCGGTATGAGTACCCGAGCCATCGGCATTCCAGTTACCATAACTACCGTCGGCATTGCTGTAACCGCCCGACCCGTCAGCATTAAAATAACCACTGCTTCCGTCAGCTGAGGTCCAGCTACCGGAACCATCTGCGCTCCATTGACAACTGTTACCCTGGCCATCATCGTAGCTACCGCCACCCTGACCATCCCAGGTTTCCGTGCCGCCATCAGCGTAGTTGATACTACCGGAGCCATCGGCATTCCAGGTTTCCACCGTACCATCGGCATAGGTTACTGTTCCTGAGCCATCTTCGTTGAATTGCTCATCCACCACTTCGCCGTGGTCTTCCATTTCACTGCCGGGTTCCATCCATTCGTCATCACCATCATCTTCCGGTCCACCAGGCTCATGACCGCCGCTGGTCGTGCCGTCACTGCCCCAGGATTCAGTTGTACCATCAGGATAGGTGATACTGCCTGAGCCATCGGCGTTTTGTTGGTACACGGTGCCATCACTCTCTGTATGGGTATAAGACCCATCAGAAGCATAGCTACCATGACTGCCGTCACTGTTGGTATAACCTCCGGAGCCATCGGCGTTGCAGTAGCCACTGCTACCGTCGGATGCTGTCCAGGAGCCAGAGCCATCGGCACTCCAGGTATAGGAATTGCCTTGTCCGTCATCCCAGGTTCCGCCGCCCTGACCATCCCAGGTTTCGGTAGAACCATCGGGGAACACCATGCTACCGGAGCCATCAGGATTGAAAGTCTCAACAGTACCATCGGCATAAGTTAATACGGTTGTGCCATCGTCAAGCACCTGCTCGTCTACCACATCAGGATTTGGGTGAGAGCCATCATCACCATGCTCACCTGCGGTACCATCATGGCCGCCTTCTCCGGCAGTGCCGTCATGTTCACCTCCAGAGCCACTACCCTGGGTTTGATCACCGCTTTCTCCTACCGGATTACCCTGCGAGTCCCACGCGTCAACAGTACCATCAGGATAGGTCACTGAGCCGGAACCATCGGCATTGTACTGGTAAGAAGTCCCATCGGCTTCGACGTGATTTCCGGAACCGTCCGCATTCCAGTTGCCATAGCTACCGTCAGAATTTGAGTAGCCACCAGAACCATCAGCATTGTAGTAACCACTGCTGCCATCCGAAGACGTCCAACTTCCGGCACCGTCAGCACTCCACTGACAGGTATTCCCCTGGCCATCATCCCAGGTACCTCCGCCCAGACCATCCCAGGTTTCGCTGGAGCCATCGGGGTAAACCATGCTACCTGAGCCATCTTCATTCCAGGTTTCAACTGTGCCATCCGGATGCGTTACCGTTCCGGATTCGCCAGTTTCACCGCCACCTTCAGGATACTCACCACCGTCTTGCGGTTGCTCTCCACCTGCTGGTTCACCTACCGGATTACCTTGAGAATCCCACTCATCCACGGAACCATCGGGATAGGTAATGCTGCCAGAACCATCGGCATTTTGTTGGTAACTGGTGCCATCTGCTTCAGTATGGCTGTATGAACCATCGGCACCATAATTACCGTAACTGCCATCAGAATTAGAATAACCACCGGAACCATCAGCATTGTGATAACCGCTGCTGCCATCTGCTGAAGTCCAGGAGCCTGAGCCGTCAGCCGCCCAGGTTGATGAATTACCCTGACCATCGTCCCAGCTACCGCCGCCCTGACCATCCCAGAACTCAGAAGAGCCGTCCGCGTATTCTACGCCACCTGAACCGTCGGCGTTCCAGGTGTAGGCTGTCCCATCTGCTTCAGTGTGATTGCCGGAACCATCAGCATTGTAGGATCCGGAACTGCCATCGGCATTGGTGTAGCCGCCTGAGCCATCGGCATTGTAATAACCACTGCTGCCATCTGCAGATGACCAGCTACCCGAGCCATCGGCACTCCACTGACTGGTATTGCCCTGACCATCATCCCAGCTACCACCCCCCTGGCCATCCCAGGTTTCGGTGGCACCATCGGGATACACTGTGCTACCTGAACCATCTTCATTCCAGGTTTCCACTGTGCCATCCGGATGAGTAACCGTACCACTTTCGCTGCCTTCCTGCGGTTGCTCCGCACCGCCATCATGTGGCGGCTCTTCACCACCACCGTCGGGGCTCTCTCCTACCGGATTACCCTGAGCATCCCAGGCTTCTGATGTGCCGTCAGGATAGGTAATTGAACCTGAACCGTCGGCGTTACCCTGATACGTAGTGCCGTCTGCTTCGGTATGGCTGAAGGAGCCATCCGCACTGTAAGCGCCATAACTACCATCAGAATTAGAATAGCCACCGGAACCATCAGCGTTGTGATAGCCACTACTACCATCCGCAGATGACCAACTACCCGAGCCATCGGCACTCCACTGACTGGTATTGCCTTGTCCATCATCCCAGCTACCACCACCCTGGCCATCCCAGGTTTCAGTGGCACCATCAGGATATACAACGCTACCTGAGCCATCGTCATTGTAGGTTTCAACGGTGCCATCAGGATGAGTAACTGTATTACCACCGCTTTCATCACCGGGGGGCGGTCCGCCTTCTTCACCGCCTGGGGGATGTTCTTCGCCACCGGAATGGGGTCCCCCTTCATCGCCAGGTGGTGGTGCATCATTAGATTCAATACCCAGATCACCAACTAAACCACCGATACCACCCGGGGCGATACGGTCTTCCAGTTTTTCAATTTTTGATTCAACTTTTTGCTTTTTGGGGCCTTTGTCGTCTGTCATTACTAATTGCTCCTCAGACAGGGTTCTGTACGAAACTACACAAGTTTCCCGAAGGACTGGGTCATGCTATCAGTCGCTGAAAATTCCTTTGACACCGGGACAGAGCCATCAAACAGCCTGGTTAAATCGCAACCTTGATTGGCGTATATTTACCTTTGCGGGGTAGATTTTTTGCAAAGGTTAAAACACGCTTTTATCTGCTCTGCAATAATTCCAAATTTAGAACAGATATCGAACATTTCAACTGCACATTTAAAGTTCTTTGGTGGTTTTGGGAATTACTTCACACTATCAATAACTGAGTATGTAAAAATATACCCGGGCTTTCACTTCCAGGATACAAAGCCAGGATCGCTGAATATTTTGTTGCCAAATCAGCAAATAGACGGGCTATTCAATCGAAGGTTCTCAACCCGCTGACCCTCGCGTAGACTTAAATGGCGATATACCCATTGCATTAAATATTCAACGGGATGAGCATTGTTATTAAATATCTGGAAACTGACGTCAATAGGCTATAAAATACGCGCCCTTTTTTCGGGTATACTTGCCCAAAAGAGCGAATTTTTCGAACAAGTTTAAGAATTGAGTAAGAGTGCATGAGTAAAAAGCTGTTTATCAAAACATGGGGCTGCCAAATGAACGAATATGATTCGGAAAAAATGGCTGACTTACTGGATAGCACCCATGGTTATTCCCTTGCTGAAGAAGCAGAGGACGCTGACGTCATTTTGCTGAATACCTGTTCGATTCGCGAAAAAGCGCAGGAAAAGGTATTTCATCAGTTGGGCCGCTGGAAAAACCTTAAGACCAAAAAGCCAGAACTGGTTATCGGTGTTGGTGGCTGTGTAGCTTCTCAGGAAGGCGATGCCATTCGCCAACGCGCGCCTTATGTAGACATTGTCTTTGGTCCACAAACCTTGCACCGTTTACCGGAAATGATTTCGCAAATTCAGGCCGGTGAAAAAGCCGTGGTTGACATCAGCTTTCCTGAAATAGAAAAATTTGACCGGTTACCTGAACCCCGGGCTGAAGGCCCTACGGCGTTTGTTTCCATCATGGAAGGCTGCTCAAAGTATTGCAGTTTCTGCGTTGTGCCCTATACCCGCGGCGAAGAAGTTTCACGCCCGGTCGACGATGTAATTTTTGAAATTGCGCAACTGGCCGAGCAAGGCGTACGTGAAGTCAATTTGTTAGGACAAAACGTGAATGCCTTTCGCGGTGAACATTACGATGGCAGCATTTGCCGGTTTGCAGAATTACTGCATTTAGTGGCTGCTATCGATGGAATCGACCGTATCCGCTACACCACGTCGCATCCGGTGGAGTTTACAGACGACATCATTGATGCTTACGAAACTATCCCGGAATTAGTGGATCATCTGCATTTGCCGGTACAAAGCGGTTCAGATCACATCCTCGCAATGATGAAGCGCGGCCATACGGCCATTGAATACAAATCTAAAATCAGACGTCTTAAGAAAATCCGTCCTAATCTGAGTATGTCATCAGATTTTATCATCGGATTTCCTGGCGAAAGTGACAAAGATTTTGAAGATACTATGAACCTGATTCAGGCCATTGATTTTGATTTGAGTTTCAGTTTTATCTACAGTGCCAGACCGGGTACACCGGCAGCCGACGTTCCAGATGACGTCAGTGAAGAAGTGAAAAAACAGCGTTTGCACTTGTTGCAACAACGCATCAGCCAACAGGCACAGCGCATCGCCAGAAATATGGTGGGCACGGTACAGCGGGTATTAGTCGAAGGCCCCTCTAAAAAGAATATCATGGAGCTCTCAGGTCGTACCGAAAACAACCGGGTTGTTAACTTCGAAGGAACACCGGATATGGTGGGCAAATTTGTTGATATCGATATCACCGACGTCTTCGCAAACTCGCTACGCGGCAACGTTATCCGCACTGAAAATCAAATGAACCTGAGAATTGCCACAACGCCCGAAAGTATCCTGGAAACTCGACAGGATAAGACAGACAATCTGGGTGTTACCCAATTTCAACCACATTAATCACAGATAAGCCATTGAGTAGTTCATTACTAGTTACTAAAAGTATTACCCTGGAGCCCATAGACAACCGACGTTTGTCCAGTTTATGTGGCCCTTTTGATGACAACATCAAACAAATTGAAAAGCGCCTGGGCGTGGAAATCAGCTACAACAACACCAGTTTTAAAGTCGTTGGAAAAGACAGCATTGTAGAAGCCACTCTGACGCTGCTGAAAAATTTGTACGTCGAAACCCAACCTGTCAAAGGCGAGTTGCCGGAGATAGAACCTGAACAGGTGCACCTCGCCATTCAGGCCTGCGGCATCATGGAACAAAAAAGCGATGCCGGCTGGGGTAAAGAAGTTCATATTAAAACCAAACGTGGCGTTATAAAACCGCGCAATCCCAATCAGTCACAATACCTGATGAACGTATTTCAACACGACATCACTTTTGGTATTGGTCCGGCCGGTACAGGTAAAACCTATCTTGCGGTGGCTTGTGCAGTTGAAGCCCTGGAAAGACAAGAAGTGCGCCGCATATTGCTGACACGTCCGGCGGTTGAAGCGGGAGAAAAGCTGGGATTTTTACCCGGGGATCTGTCACAGAAAGTGGACCCCTATTTACGCCCCTTATACGACGCCTTGTTTGAAATGCTGGGTTTTGAAAAAGTCGAAAAGTTAATTGAACGCAATGTCATAGAAGTGGCACCACTGGCCTACATGCGCGGCCGCACGCTCAACGATGCGTTTATCATTTTGGACGAAAGCCAAAACACCACCGTAGAGCAAATGAAAATGTTTTTGACCCGTATCGGGTTCAATTCCAAAGCCGTGGTTACCGGAGACATTACTCAAATCGATCTGCCCCGCGGCGTGCGTTCCGGCTTGCGCCATGCTATCGAAGTGCTTAAAGAAGTCGACGACATTTCGCTAAACTTCTTCACGGCCAGCGACGTGGTGCGTCACCCGGTAGTGGCCAGAATTGTGCAGGCCTATGACAAATTCGAGCAGGAAGAAGCGCGGATACAAAAAGAAAAGAAAGAATTGGCCAGACTGGAACGCCTGAATTCGGTGGATAATCAAACAGGCGAACAGTCATGACCGCAAACGCGGATAACGGCCGGTTGAGCACAGAGATTGATATTCAGCTGGCCACCACAACCCCCCTGTCTGAAGATATCATTAGTCAATTTGAATCCTGGGTTAACCGGGCCCTTGCAGCCGTGCCAGCCCAAATACTCGCCGACTTTCCAGCCGGTGAAGCACTGGAAATCACCATTCGGGTGGTGGATGAAACGGAAAGCCAGGAACTAAACAGTGCTTACAGAGGCAAAGACAAACCCACCAATGTATTGTCCTTTCCATTTGAACAACCCCCGGGATTAAATTTGCCGCTTCTGGGGGATTTAGTGGTATGTCAGTCGGTCGTCGCAACAGAGGCCGAACAACAAAATAAAACCTTAACCGCTCATTGGGCACATATGTTGGTGCATGGCACCTTGCATTTATTGGGCTATGACCATATAAACGACGAAGAGGCGGAACAGATGGAAAGCCTTGAAGTTCAAATTTTAAACAGTTTAGGTATTGACGACCCCTATATTGATCATGAATTATAGGGCGCTTGCCAACAAAGGAATTATGTCAAACTCATGAGTAACGACGACAACCCACACTCTACGAACGGTTCTTCTGGTAAGAGTTGGTTAGAAAAAATCATTCAAACCTTCACAGGAGAGCCCAAAAGTCGGGAAGAACTGGTTGAAGTTATCAACGAAGCTGAATTGCAGGAAGTGATCGATCCGGGTACCCGGGAAATGATACACGGTGTCCTGGAGGTGGCGGAGATGCGGGTCAGGGATATTATGATCCCAAGAGCGCAAATGGTCACTATTGATATCAACCAGACAGTGTCTGAATTCTTACCTCTAGTGCTGGAAACCGCCCACTCGCGCTTTCCGGTAGTGTCAGAAAACAAAGATCATGTAGAAGGTATTCTGTTAGCAAAAGACCTGCTCAAATATGCCTTCGGCGAAGTACAACAGTTCGAACTTAAAGATATTCTGCGTCCGGTGGTTATCGTGCCGGAAAGCAAACGGGTGGATGTCCTGTTGCGCGAGTTTCGTCAGCATCGCTATCATATGGCCATTGTCATCGATGAATATGGCGGCGTATCAGGCCTGGTAACCATTGAAGATATTCTGGAACTCATTGTCGGTGAAATCGAAGATGAACACGATGCTGACGATGAAGAGACCGAAGACATCAAAGCTCTGAATACCTATACGTATTCAGTAAAAGCATTGACCGCTGTTGATGACTTTAACCGCTATTTTAATACTGAATTTGACGAAGAACAGGCCGATACTATCGGTGGCATCGTACTCAATAGTTTTGGTCACATGCCTTCCAAAGATGAATCCATCGTGATCAATGATATTGAATTTAAGGTGAATAACGCTGACGGCAGACGACTCATTCAACTCAAGGTCACCCTGCCCAGAGTACCAGCGAACCATCTCGCCAGTGCTTAAGCAACATTCATTTCACTATCTTCTAATCCTTTTATCGGGCATAGCAATGACCTTTGCTTATGCCCCGTTTTCACTGTGGTTTATCCCCTTCATCAGCCTGCCGCTGATTTTCTTTTTGCATTACAGGTACGCATTATCAGGCTTTAAATCGGGTTTTGTCTTTGGTTTAGGCTGGTTTGGTGCGGGGATCAGTTGGGTACATGTCAGTATTGCCAACTTTGGAGGCTTGCCCCTCTTAGGTTCGCTGGCCCTTATGGCACTGTTGGTAGCCTACCTGTCGCTCTTTCCGGCCGGGGCATTGTGGCTGTCGCAAAAATTTAGCCCGACGAAATATCAGATTTTAGTGATCACCGCGTGTTGGTTCCTGTTTGAGTGGTTGCGCAGTTGGTTTTTAACCGGGTTTCCCTGGCTCTCATTGGGTTATACCCAATCCACCAGTCCACTGGCTGGCTGGTACCCGGTCATCGGGGAAACCGGAGTCAGTGCTCTGCTGTTAGTTACCGGGTGCCTGCTTGGTAAGTTAGTCGCTGCATCTCACCAGAATAAGCAACAAAAAGCCAAACCCATTGCCGTCAGTCTGCTGTTTCTGACCCTGAGTACGTTGCTGGCGTCTTCGTTTACATTCACAGAAAAACAGCCCGAGGTGGTCAATATCGCCATGGCTCAGGGCAACATTAAACAAGAACTTCGTTGGGTACCTGAACAGGACGAACCAACGATGCAAAAGTACCTGGCGCTCAGTGAAAACCTGTGGCACAACGATGTAATTTTATGGCCAGAGGCCGCTATTCCTAAACTGGAACCCCTTGCAACCCGATATTTACAGGAACTAGACCAGCTCGCCTTTGAAACCAATACCGGCTTGATCACCGGTATTGTGAATTACAATTTTGAAACCTATGAAGCTTTCAATAACCTGATTGTACTGGGCAAAGCGGCACAAGACGCAACCGGCCCCGAATACCAGTACTTTCATCAGAACCGTTACAGCAAACATCATCTGTTACCGGTTGGTGAATTTATCCCGATGGAAGACTGGCTGCGCGGACTCGCTCCCATCTTTGATTTGCCCATGTCATCTTTTAGTCGCGGTGCTTATGAACAACCCAATCTGCTGGTCAATGGCCACCATTTTGTGGCAGCGATATGTTTTGAAATTGCTTTCCCCAGACAAATCCAGGCGAACCTGAGACAAAAATCAGATTTTCTACTAACCGTAAGCAACGATGCCTGGTTTGGTGACTCCCATGGCCCGGCACAACATCTGGAAATCGCCCAGGTGCGTGCCGCCGAATTTGGCCTGCCCCTTATTCGTGCCACCAATAATGGTATTACAGCATATGTTGATCATCACGGCAAAGTGATCGCTCAGGCTCCACAATTTAGCAGCGCCACCTTAGAGGTAGCATTGCATAAAGTATCCGGCATGACAGCGTATCGCTATTGGGGCGACATGCCATTGTGGTTATTCACAATAGTGACCCTGGGCTTTGCCACTATAGCCACTAAAAGACAGCACCGGACACACAGTTAAAGCTTTGTGTTGATTTTAAACTTTTGATTTGAAAAGATTATTGATTCATCCCCCTGCTCTGTGTTTTTGCCCATAGGAGATCAGCCATGAACTACGAAAGACTGCGAGCAAGTAAACAAGGGATCTGGTTCGCCGTTGATCTACTGATGATGGCGCTGTTAGTGGTCAATCTCATATTGTTGATTTTTGATTCCTTATACGCCACCTCTGCTGTGTTTGATTTTCTGCAGCAAAGTGCCCCTGCGGTGATTGCGCTTTATGCGCCAATTCACGCCAACTTTTTGTTCCTCGACTTGTGTTTTATTGCCGTGTTTCTGAGTGAGTTTATGGTGCGCTGGGCAGTGGCGATCAAGCACAAAGAATATATGCGCTGGTACTTTTTCCCCTTTATTCACTGGTATGACTTAGTCGGTTGTATTCCTGTCGAGTCAGCGCGGATTTTTCGCTTTTTGCGCATCATCTCGGTGCTGTATCGCCTGCACAAATATCAGATCATAGACTTCAGAAGCTGGGCGTTTTTCAGTTTTATCAAGTTTTATTATAACGTGCTGATTGAAGAGCTGAGTGACCGTATCGTGGTTAAAATACTCACTGATGCCCAGGACGAGATTGCCAAAGGTTCCAGCTTATTGGATGAAATTGCGGATAACATTATCAGCCCCCGAAAGACCGTGGTCACACAATGGGTATCCTCACTGGCACAACACCTTGGCACCTCCATCAGCCATCCGGAGCAAGGCGAAGTTATCAGAAAGCACATTATCAATAGCGTCGCCAAAGCAGTTCGACAGGACGACCAAATTGCGATGTTGAATCTGGTACCGGTACTGGGTGGCAACATTGAAAAGCGGTTACAAAATACCGTCTCAAATGTGGTGATTCAGTCGATCACTAATATGCTGGAAGATCTGGATAACGACACAGTAGCAGATATCTTCGACAAGGGCTTTAATCACCTCACCAGCGACGAAAAACAGGTGAATAATGAAATCCTTAAACTGATAATTGAAGTGCTGGAAGTGGTGAAAGCGCATATTTCCCAAAAGCGCTGGCAGGAGCATCTGGAAGAGCGGGATCAACAAAGAAAAGAAGCGCTTTCAGAATCCAATACACTGTTCTGACAACTATGGCTATACTACAAATAATTGTTTTAAATTCTACACTTAAGTAGCACTTAGCAAGCCGAAGACAAACATGGACAGAACCCACCGATGTTAACCTCAACAAGTTCCGGCCTGAAGCAATGGTATCAGTGGCTGTTGTTGAGTGTTGCTGTCTGCTTTAGCACGCCTGTGTGGTCGAATGAAGACTTCCGGGTACTTAATGGCTTAAAGATGTTTAAGTCCATTTTGCAGGCGGATCAGGACATCAATGACAAGCACAATCCGGACAATGGCTTAGACATCGTATTTCTCTACACCGGAGAGTTACAGCAGGCAGAAAAACTCGCCCGCAGCTTTTTGAGAATGGGCCGTGGCGATAAAAAAGGACGCATCAAAGATATGCCGGTGTTCGTTCATTTGGTCAGGGATATGGCACATATAGAAGAAATGAACATCGCGGTAGCCGGAATTTTTATCCTGAACAAATTAAATACCGAAGAAATCAAAGGCATTGCACAATTTGGACTTAGCCATAATATCGTGACTTACTCCCCGTTTCAGGGAGATGTGGAAAAGGGCATATTCAGCGGCCTCACTATCGATACCAGCCCCAAACCCTTTATCAATGCTCAGGTCATGAATAATTCTGGTATACGCATCAAATCATTTTTCTTAAGGGTGGCAACGCTGTATGAACCCACAAGATAAAAAGTACCTGAAGCGTACCCCTAAAGCGATATCCGCTATTTTTGTGTTGTTGGCTATCTCGCTGCAAATCTCGCTGGCGCTCTACTGGACCGAAGTGTTGCAACCAAAACTGCGCACCGAGGCCGCAGCCGATGCCAAACTCATCGCAGAAGCTCAGGGATTGCAATTGCTCTCGGCCCTTCAGGATTACGAAGAGATGCATAACAGCGACGAGATCGAACGCGCCATTGGCAATCTGATGCTTTATCAGGAGCCCAATCTCGGCAACCCATTTTTCAAACAAATTAGTCTTGAAATCGACAAAGACATTTTTCCCGAATTACCCAACTTTGTGCGCGGTGACAGTGACTGTAGCAGTTGCTTTGATGTTGATGTTCCGCTTTATTCCCCGGTCACCTTTGCGATTATGGGCATCGCCCACTTTAAGGTATCTGATGAATTTTTCAGAATGCTGGCCCGAGATATACGCAATCAGCTGATGCTACAGGGGGCCATAGCCTTATTTTTGCTACTGATTGCCTGGCTCACTTCACTGTATTTATTTCGCTCATTAAATAAAGAAATTGACCGGCGTAAAGCTTCAGAAGTGGCCTTAACCGAAAACCAACGCAAATACCATCGTTTGGTCAGCAGCCTCAATCAATATTTTGTTTATGCCCGTGGAGTCGATGGCAAAATCAGCTGGATTAGCGAAGGCGCAACGCAACTTTACGGGCATCCAGCGCAAAAACTCAAAGACATTGCCCGTCTGCTCACCGAAAACCCTATCAACCAGGTGGCCAGACGCTATTTAAATCAGGTGAACCTGGCTCTGCAGCAGGCAGAATTTGAAGGTGAAATCAAAGACAGTGATGGCAACAAACGTTGGATCCTGTTTTCAGAAGTCAATTTGTTTGACGAATCCGGTGACCTCAAAAGTGTAGAAGGCCTGGCACGCGATATCACCAGACAAAAGCAAATAGAGGCGGATCTTATCGAGGCCAAAGAAAATGCCGAAGTTGCCAGTCAGGCAAAAGGTCAGTTTCTGGCCAATATGAGCCATGAGATCAGAACCCCAATGAATGCCATCATAGGCAACACCTATCTGATGCAGAAAACCCTGTTAGACAATAAACAGCAACAGTACCTGAACCGCATTGACTCCTCGGCCCATGTACTGCTGGGGCTGGTGAACGATGTGCTGGATATTTCCAAGATAGAAGCCGGTAAAATGGAGCTGGAAAACATTCCCTTTACCATTGATGAACTGCTCAGCAATTTAGCCAACGTGGTAATAAGCCAGAGCCAGAACAAACCGCTGGACATTTTATTTGACGTACCGGGCAACATACCCCAACCCCTATCAGGCGATCCGCTGAGGTTGGGGCAAATCCTGTTAAACCTGGTAAACAACGCCATTAAATTTACTGAGCAAGGCGAGATTTTGGTTAAGGTTGAGATCCTTGAATCCGGCGATAAAGAACTACATCTGCAGTTTTCCGTGAAAGACGATGGCATTGGCATTGATGCCGATAAGCAAAAGCTGCTGTTTCAGTCTTTTAACCAGGCTGATAACAGTGTTACCCGACGGTTTGGAGGCACAGGATTAGGACTGGCTATATGTCAGCACCTCGTTGCCATGATGAAAGGCACCATAAACGTCGAGAGCCAGTATGGTAAAGGCAGTACCTTTTATTTTGATGCCTGGTTTACCCTGAGCAGTAAAAGTCAGGTTTTGCCTGTGGCAGTGCCGCCGCTACCTTCACCAACCAGTGTGTTGATTGTTGATGACAGTGAAACCTCCGCTCAGATTACTCAGGAAATCCTGAAGCAATTTAACATCGAAAGTACCATCGCCCATTCAGCCAGCCATTTGCTCAAGTTGATGCGGCATGAAGCACAACTGTCCCGCTACCAGGCCATTTTTATCGACCACTTTATGCCAGAAGTGGATGGCCTTGAAAGCGCTGAAATGCTGATTAAATCAGGAAAATCCACAATGCCGAAACGGGTATTGTTGACCTCTCCGGGTGCCGAAGAAAAACATCTTGAGAATATCAATCAGCTGTTTCACGAGGTGCTCTATAAACCGCTGAATGTACATGATTGTCAGGAAACCCTGAACCGGCTATTCAACCTTTCGCATGCCGAACTGTCGCAAAAAGATTCAGTAACCCCATCCCGACCTGATTTAACCGCCAAACATATATTGCTGGTTGAAGACAACAAAATAAATCAGGAAGTTGCCCTGGCATTACTGGAGGATGTGCACGCCACAACAACGGTTGCAAATCATGGTCAGGAAGCACTGGACAAAGTCCGTGAACAACACTTCGATATAATCCTGATGGATATCCAGATGCCGGTAATGGATGGTCTTACCGCTGCTAAAAAACTGCGCCAGGAGCATCAGGTGACGCTCCCTATCATCGCTATGACAGCGCATGCACTGGAAGAAGATCGGGAAAAAAGCCGTCAGGCAGGCATGAATGACTACATTACCAAACCCATTGATGTCTCCGTGTTTTATGACACGCTTAAACGCTGGGTCCCGGGCGGTCAGCAGCCCCTGAAGGATAGCAGTGTTCAGGCAGAATCAACGTCTGTGCTGCCCGAAATAGAAGGTATTAACATCGCAACCCTGTACAAACGAATAGGCCAGCGAGACAGCCTGTTAGATGAAATATTGCAGGAGTTTTCCCAAAGTTGTTTGCAGTTTCAGCAACAAATTGGCCATGCGATAGATGAACAGGATAATCTGAAAATAAGCCAACTGATACACCGGATGAAGGGTGAGTCAGGCAATGTGGCGGCTGAAGATATTCACAGTAAGGTAGTGGCGCTGGAAAGTGGCTTTAAAAAACATCATAGCCTGGATCAAAACCTGCTGAGTTTGTTAAACGAGGACCTTAATGCACTCCGACAAGCACTGCAGCAACACCTCACTAAAAACCAAGCTGAAGACGCACCTGAAACAACGCCGCCGGTCCTGCTCACTATCGAAAAACTCAGTGACATACAGCTTTGCACCGATAACCTGCAGAGTTTATTAGAAATACAATCTCTGGATGCCATGGATAATTTTGTCACGCTCAAAGCAATGTTAAATGGTCAGGTGCCTAAAAATTTATTACAAGATCTCGATTCGGCAATACATCAACTGGATTATGAGCTAGCCTTAAACTATCTGAATAAAATTTGTTTAACGCTGAATTTACACGAGAACGTAAAGTAACATGTTTGAGACGTCTACAGCCGATAAACAAACCGTACTGGTGGTGGATGACGCTATCAGCAATATCAAAATGCTCGGTGAAATTTTACGTGCCGATTGTGATATTGTGTTTGCCACCAACGGTAAAAGCGCCCTGCAGCAAGCCACTCGTATGCTTCCTGACCTGATTCTGCTGGACGTTGTTATGCCAGACATGGATGGTTATCAGGTATGCCATCACCTGAAACAAAATCCCGCAACCGCTCACATTCCGGTAATTTTTATCACTGCACTGGACAGTATTGAAGACGAAGAAAAAGGCCTTCAGGCGGGGGCTATTGATTATATAGCCAAACCTTTTCACCCCCCAATTGTCACAATGCGGGTGCGCAATCACCTGGAGCTGGTACGCCACAGAAAGCGCTTAAAAATGCTCTCCACAACAGATGGACTCACCGGAATTGCGAACAGACGTCGTTTCGATGAAGTGTTACACACAGAATGGCACAGAGCCCTTCGTGAGCAGGAGTTTTTCAGTATCCTGTTGATAGATATTGACTTTTTTAAGCAGTATAACGACCACTATGGTCACTTGAAAGGCGATGAGTGTCTGCAACAGGTGGCCGAAATTCTGCAATCCTGCATTCAACGGGAAACGGATTTTCTGGCGCGTTTTGGCGGTGAAGAATTCTCCGCAATTCTGCCCAATACTCATTTAGAAGGTGCCAAAGCATTTGCGCAGACAATCATGTCGCGTATTGAACAAGCCAATATTCCGCATGAAGGTCATGGTAGCTTTGGTAAAATTACAGCCAGCATTGGCATTACCTCTCTGATTCCAACCAATGCAGTCACCCTGACTGACGCGCTGTCATTCACCGACGGGTGTTTATACGAGGCAAAGAACGCCGGTCGTAATACCTGTATCTCGCGCTCATTTCCCAGCAGTCGCTGACTGTTCAGCAGACATTCTGCATTGAATAAAATCAGCATGTGACAAGTACATCAAATCGGCCATTTTGCGGATCAGGTGTTCTTCGTGTGGGTCCACCTGCCCATCCGCCATCGCCAGATGCCACAGTGATGTCAGAATATAGCGCTTTTGCTGCAGTGAGCAATTCTCATGGATTAAGCGGGTAAATTGCATGTAATCTACCGCATCTTTGGCCTTAGCTTCGACTTTTTGTAAAAATGGCGCTAATTGTTCTCTGGCAAAACCAAACTCAGTCAGGACCTTTTGTTCATATGCCTGAATCTCATCATTGCTGAATTGCGCATCGGCCCTGAGAACTTCATAGTACAATACCGCTGTTGCAATCGGCACAGTAAGCTCTTCAGCATTTTTTGCCCCAGCGTCAGCTTCGCTGTCATTTAACCAACCTAAGATTTTTGCAATCATAACTACAGTATCTGTTTAACAGACTGCTAAGCTTAACGCCATCAGGCAAACACTTAAAGGTATCAAACATCTGCTTACAAAATTGCCGAAGATGCAAGCAGCATGAACGAAATTACCAGTCAAAGGCCCACTTTTTGAGGCTCTTGTCCGCCTCTTCAGATAAACGAATCACAATCGATTGCTCAAATTGCTGTAACGGAAACGCCTGACGGGTCAAGGCATGTGAAGCCATAAACTCAGCAAACGCGCCTGAAGTCATCATTTCAATAAGCTGAGACTCTATGTATGTGGCCAATTGCCTGTTGTCTTTGTTCAGGTAAAAGTACATTTCAGTATGATAGCGAAGCAGTAAATGGGTATCCCAAATCAGTTCAGGGAATTGCTGTTTAACTGCATCCAGCTCACCTTTACCTTCAAAAATACTCAAGAACAGTAAATCACAGCGACCTATCGATAACATTGATAACATTGCTTCGAAACTTTGCACCCTGATCACATGCAATCCCGCCGCTTCAAGCACATCAGCATCTGGCCAGTGCCGTCCCTGACAAATACTAAAACGCTGTAACTCCTGCAATGTCGTTATTTGCTGAAAGGTGTTCTGAAAACGCTGATGTAACACGGCCCCGCGAATACCTAGGCCGCCCTTGAACAAGGGAATCGGGACGCGTATCAGCTGTTTATTGCGGGTTTGAGAACTGCCGGACCACATCACATCAAAAAAATCCCCGGCTTCCAGCAATTTAACCGCCCGCCCCTGCCCGGGATAGTCAATAATATCTAACTGATACTGCCCTTTTAGTGTCTGTTGCAACAAGGCAGTAAAATAAGTATGACTGACATCATCCGCTTTCTGAGGCCCTATCGTACGCACCAGAGGCAACTCTGCCGCAAGGCAAAGTACGGGGATGAACCAAAATAACGCCAGCAGTATTTTCACGACATACCAAATGAACTAATAAAGACCAGGCTTGCAACACCGTTCTGCGCTACGGCACGTTTATGCGGAACGAAAATGATAACAACGACAGTAAACATGAGTTACACACAGCCACTTCAAGGCCAGGAGACTAACGCCGAGCGATCACAAGTTTACTGATTGGTTTAAGTATACACCAAGGTTAACCGGCTGGAAAAATCACGCTGTGCTGCATATCAAAACGGATACCGATGGCGTCACCGGGTTTGTGATCATGATGCGCTGAGGCGTAGCAATGCAATCGATGTTCCTGACAGCGCAATTCGAACAAGAACTGTGCACCTTTAAAATAGCGGCGAACCACTGTTGCTTTCATTGCGCTATTGTCATCGTGTACCACATCATCCGGCCGCACCAGAAGTTGCAGGGCCGCACCGGGTTCATATTCAGCACCGGAGGGCATAGCGAAAGTGCCAAGGGGTGTTGCCACCTTCCCCTCAGTATTTAGCTGTGCAGGCAGATAGTCGCATATCCCCAAAAATCGGGCGATATCAGGCGAGTCCGGGCGATGATACACTTCATAGGGTGTCCCTGACTGAACCAGGTGCCCCTTATTCAGTACCGCGATTTTGTCTGCCATAGAGAAGGCTTCGACGTGATCGTGAGTCACCAGCAGCGCGGTTATGTGTTCAGCTTTGAGGATCTGCCTGATTTGTGTGGCCAATGATTCTCGCAAATCCTTGTCCAGGCTTGAAAAAGGTTCGTCCAACAAGAGTAAATTCGGTTTAGGCGCCAGTGCCCGGGCTAAGGCTACTCGTTGTTGTTGTCCACCGGATAATTCGTGCACCATGGCGTTTTCTTTACCCACCAAATCCACCAGATCCAGTAACTCCTCCAGACGGGCCTGTTGCTTGTCTCTGGTTAATTTCTGTAACCCGAAGGTGATATTCCGTGCCACATTCAGGTGTGGAAACAACGCAAGATCCTGAAACATCATACCAATTTGTCGCTGCTCGGGTGGCACCTGGCGGATGTCTGAACTGACTTCGTTGTCATTGATATGAATCCCTCCGGTGCTGATCGCTTTAAAGCCAGCAATCGCTTTTAAAATCGAGGTTTTACCTGATCCCGAACTCCCCAACAAACACCCGATATCTCCCGCATCGAGATGCCAGCTAAATTGCTCAACAACCCGGTTGCTGCCATAACATATTTGTATATCTTGAAGTGTAAGCATGGTTAATTTGTGTTGATATTTTTTTGAATAAACCAGACAGGTAATAAACCTGCTAAGACAATAAACAGCGCTGGTAATGACGCATCGGTTAAGCGCTCATCTGAAGCCAGTTCATAGGTTTTTACTGCAAGCGTATCAAAGTTAAACGGCCTCAGAATCAGTGTGGCCGGTAACTCCTTTAACACATCTACGAATACCATCAGTATACCAACCAGTAGCGTGGGTTTCAGTATTGGAGCATGTATTCTGCGCAAAATCCCCCACCCTGATTCAGCTAAAGTTTTGCCGGCTTCATCTAACGACGGCGACACCCTCGCCAGGCCACTTAATACGTGCTGATAGCCCACTGTCAGGTAACGGATCACATAGGCGAATATCAGCGCAAACAGGGTACCGGATAACACCAGCCCGGGTTGAAAATCGAAAAGCTGCAGCGTTAATTTATTCAGCCACTGGTCAGTATTACCCAAGGCAATCACCGCACCAACCGCAATGACAGCACCGGGGAAAGCGTAGCCCATGGTAGCCAGACCGATGGCGTTTTTTATCACTTTTGGTGGTGCAGCACGCTGAGCGTAGCCAAACAACAGCGCAATGGTCATAACGACAATAGCAGCTATCGCAGCCACTAAAAAACTATTCTTTAACAGGGTAAACAACGCTGCAAAGTCGGGGGATGTTTGCACGACCAACACCGACCAGGACACCAGTCGGATCACCGGGATCACAAACGCCAGCAGGAAAATACTCAACAAGCTTGCCAGCACGATGGATTGCCGTTGCCATGAAATCCTTCGCGGCTGATTGGGTGTCGTGTTACGCGTGTGATAAAACCGTTGTTTGCGCCTAACCCACTTTTCACCCCACAGCAAAAACAATACAAAACAGACTAAACCGGAAGACAATTGCGCCGCGACCAGCGGTTCATTCATCCCAAACCAGATTCTGAAAATTCCGGTGGCCAGGGTAGACACACCGAGATATTCCACCGTTCCAAAGTCCGCAAAGGCTTCCATCATTGCCAGCAACATGCCGGCGCTAATAGCTGGCAGCGCGAGCGGTAAAGCCACTTTGTAAAAATACTGTCTTTCGTTCAGCCCCTGACTGCGGGACACATCGAACAGGGATTGAGACTGCGACGAAAATGCCACGTAGGCTAAGCCGTAAACATAGGGGAAAAGCACAACCGAAATGGTAAAAATGGCCCCGGACATTGACTGAATATCCGGAAACCAGTAGTCACCGTAGCCCCAGCCGGTGGCCTCTCTGAGTAGTTCCTGAAACGGACCTGAAAAATCCAACAGGCCGGTATAGGTATACCCCATGATGTAAGGAGGAAAAGCCAGTGGCAGGAATAACAACCACTTAAAATACCGGGAAAAAGCAAACTGATACTGGCTGACACACCAGGCACACCAGGTACCCAAAAACCCGCAAGTTATCCCCACGCCAAATGCCAGTACCAGACTATTGACGATATAATCACCTAACACCGTCTCTGACAGATGTGACCAGAGTCCCCAATCTGGCCAGAGCCAGGCGCCAAATACGACACAGGAAGGCACGGCGATGATCACCGCTGCAAACAACACCAGGGTGTTTAGACTGAACAATAAGTTCATGGAGAGCGACCCGCGAGTAACGGGTCGGGTAACTGCCTTTTCTATTTCCAGCCCGCCTTATCCATTATCTTAATGGCGCTGGCATTGAGTTCACCGACTTGTTGTAGCGGAACATCCTCAGCTTTAAAATCACCGAATGTTTTTAACAACGCGCTGGTTTCTACGCCTGCCACCACCGGGTATTCATGGTTATTTTCCGCATACCATTGTTGGCTGGAGTCACTGGCTAAAAATTCCATTAAACGCAATGCGGCAGCACTGTTTGGTGCATGTTTAAGTAACGCAGCACCGGAAATGTTGACATGAGTGCCAGTGCCCTGTTGATCTGGCCAGTGTACTTTTAACTGGCTGGCAATCTTCTGGTTTTCCGTATCAGTATCTGCCAACATGCCTGCCAGATAATAGGTATTAGCTATCGCGATATCACATTGACCGGCAACAACGGCTTTGATCTGATCTCTGTCTCCCCCTTTAGGAGTACGTGCAAAGTTCTTCACAAAACCGTTTGCCCAATTTTGCACTTTTTCTTCGCCAAACTTGGTAATCATGGCGGCCACCATGGATTGGTTATAAATATTGTTCGAGGAACGAATACAAATACGGCCTTTCCATTTCGCGTCGGCCAGTTCTAATATCGACCCTAATTCACCGGTTTTGACTCTGTCAGGATGATACATAACCGGGCGGGCGCGCATAGTCAAAGCAAACCAATAACCGTCTTCATCTCTGAGGTTAGCGGCAATTTTGCTTTGTAATAAATCGGAGTCAACGGCCGACAACAGGTTCATTTCTTTAGCACGCTGTAACCGCCCAACATCCGTAGTTAAGATTAAATCCGCGGGGCTGAATTGACCTTCAGATGCAATTCTTGAAATCAAGGCATCCGCTTTACCGGTGATCAGGTTAACTTTGACTTTTTGTGCTGTTTCAAACTCTTCCAGCAAAGGTTTGATAAGTTCCTCTTTGCGCGCAGAGTAAACATTGACTTCCTGTGCGTTGCTCAAAGGCGTAAAGCTGCTTATCAACAGCGACGTTGCAAGTAGTAGTTTTTTCATAAATTAATGTCGATAAGTTATCGGTGAAGCGGATACTATTTCAATTGAGAATTATTCTCAATATTGGCCTGTAAATTCTCTTGTCATATTAACACTCTGTTACAAACATAGCTGTAAAATATTCCGTTGCGAAAAACCCGTCTCCTATTGATGCGGCACAAGGCTGAAGGTGGCGACCGCTTTAGTGCCTTGTTCCAGGTACACAAAGCTATCCGTCAACTCTTTAACCAAAGCAATTCCCCGACCAAAACACTGTTCCGAATCTGCATCAGAAACCCAGGTATCGAAATCAAACCCCTCGCCGCTCTCTTTAATGGTAAAAACCAATTGCGCCGCGTCGGCATCGTAAGTCACATTGAGGCGGATCCAGCCTTGTTGCAAATTGGCAATGCGTGTTTCCCGTTGAGCAAAATATGCCATAAACCCCTCGGCAGAGTCTTTTAACTGTGAATCCAGTTTCAAAATTCCGTGCTCCAGAGCATTGTTATATAACTCGCTGAGCACAGTGAAGATATCGGATCGCAATCCATAAAACGCAGCATGCCCTGAAATTAAATCGATTATTTCCCCCACCGGATTCGCTGACCCAAAATTCTGGTGGGTTACTTCGATGCTTAACCGGAATGACGCGGAAGGCAAGGCAGCAATTTGCTTTTTTAATCCGAGCGGTTGAGCCGCATAAATAAACATGCTGATGTCATCGTCCTGCTCACCGTCAGCACGAAACTGCTCAACCTTTTGCATTAATTGCGAGGTGTTGATTTCATCCATATCAGAAATCCACGCCTCCAGTCCATCCTCAGTGAGCATTTCCCCGGCCTCATTGCACAACTCGATCACGCCATCCGTATAACCCAGAAGACGATCCCCCAGGTCAGCTTCGTAATGTTCTGTATCACTTTCAAATTCATCCGGCTCCAGGATACCCAGTGCCATATGAGCCGATTCGAAGCGCTTTTTAATGTTGCCGTTTTTATCGAACAGGATCAGGTGCGGCAGGCCGCCATTCCAGATGTCCAGGGTACATCCGTCTTCCGCGATTTCTATGATAGCAGCGGCGAAAAACATACCATCAGGTAAAAAATCCAACAGTGTCTTGTTCAGGGTTTCAGCCATTTCCGCAACCGGAATGCCCTTTTCAGACATAGTTTGAAATGCCCTGGAAACCGGAATGGCCCCAATGGCAGAGGCCAGTCCATGCCCGGTAAAATCACCCAGCAACACATACAGTCCGGCCCCCGGAGAGCGCTCTATTAACAGCATATCGCCGTTAAAATTACTGGCGGGTGCTAACTGGCTATCAAGAAATTTTGCGAGGCTGCGGTTTATTGTCAGCACATTTGAAAAAATGTGCTCTACGATAGCGTGTTCCTGCTCAATATGTTGTTGATGGAACAATAACTCACGATTTTGCTGATAGGCGCGTTTACTCAGCATTCTGGTGCGGGCATGTGCTTTTAATTTTGCGGCCAGAATGGTTTTATTAAATGGTTTCCCCACAAAGTCATCGCCGCCCACCGAGAGACATTGCACCAGGTTTTCTTCATCATCCATGGCGGTAATAAAGATAATGGGCAGGTACGTATCACGCTGCAGCGCTTTGAGTTTAGGTGCAACATCGTGGCCACTCATACCGGGCATAACCACATCCAGCAAGACAATGTCCGGTACCAGCTTTTCGGCCAGACGCAACCCCTCCTCACCGGATTCGGCCTCATGGCAATCCGTAAAGCCGTTTTCCTGCAGCAGGTGCACCAGCAGGAAACGATTTACCGGTTCATCATCAACAATTAAAATCCGCATTTAGCTAAAAGGGCTGACGCGTTATTTGATGGTGAACTTTTTATCAAATCGGGAGATTTGCAGGATTTTGGCAACTGCCGGTCTGCTGTTAACTATCTGAAAATCAGAAACCTGTTCTTTTAATGACTTTTGCATATTGAGCAACATACCTAACGCAGAGCTGTCCATATACTCGGTGTGGCCTAAATCAACGATAACCGTTGAGACAGACTCAATATCCTCTGCATAGGCGTCTCTGAATTCCTGTACTTTTGAAAAATCAAACTTGTCATCCAGGATGATGGTCAATGTTTTACCGTCACCGGAAAGTTCTCTTTCTACACTCATGAAAATACTCCGTAGTTATACTTTGGTCGAATAGTTTGTTTACAAATGTCGTTTAAGCTATTTGCTCAGGAGGTCATCACCTTTTCGCGAAAAATATGCGACAAAGAGCAAACGCCACAGGATTGAATTAACAAAAACCTAAATTAACCATATAAACAATAAATATTTTTGACTAAAATCAAAAATAAACAGTTAACGAATCTAATCATGGCAGAAAACCCTTTAGTTTACAGTACCGACTTTGGTCGAATACCGAAGAAAGAACAGAGCAAGTCGACACCTACAGGCGATGGTGTGGTGCGTATACGACGCGAAACAAAAGGCCGTAAAGGAAAAGGCGTCACTACGGTTTCGGGATTGCTGTTAGACGACACCGCCCTGAAAGCCATTGCAAAAGAACTAAAGAAGCTTTGTGGAACCGGCGGTGCTGTCAAGGATCAGGTCATCGAGATCCAGGGCGATAACCGGGATAAAATCAAAACCTTTTTGGAAGCAAAGAATTACAACGTCAAACTGGCCGGTGGCTAAATAAACAAGAGTATCTCATGCAAAGACTACAAATATCAGACCTTAATATCCTGTTGATAGAGCCGTCTGACACCCAAAGAAAAATCATAACTTCACTATTGATCAAAGAGAATGTCGCTGAAATTGACGCGGTGTCTGATGTGTCCGGCGCAAAAAATGCGCTCAAATCTCACGGAGCGGATCTGGTTGTCAGTGCAATGTACTTTGCTGACGGCACCGCAATTGATGTGTTGAAATACATCAAAGAATCATCAGAATTGGCGTCTATTCCCTTTATGTTGGTGTCCAGCGAAACCAAAACCTCTAAACTGGAAGAATATAAGCAGGCGGGTATCTCAGCGATTTTACCCAAGCCATTTAAACCCGTGCATTTGACGAAAGCCTTAAATGCTTCGTTGGATTTGATCAACGAAGATGAAATCGAACTGGAGTATTTTGATATTACCCAAATCAGAGTGTTACTGGTGGACGACAGTATGCTGGCCCGCGGTCACATTCGTCGTACACTGGAAAAAATGGGGGTTAAAAACTTTATTGAGGCCGAAAATGGCGCCATGGCACTGACCTATCTGAAAGACAATGAATTTGACATTGTTGTTACCGATTACAATATGCCGGAAATGGACGGCCGTGAATTATCGGAATTTATTCGCTTCAATCCGGAAACAGCGCATATTCCGATTATTATGGTTACCTCAGAAAGTGCTGACAGTTTGCATATGTCAAACATTCAGCAAACGGGCGTAAACGCCTTGTGTGACAAGCCTTTTGAGCCCAGCATGGTGAAAAAGATGCTGGTATCCTTGCTCACGGAATAGAGTAATACCATTGATTGCTGAGTTATAACCATTAGTTTGTTGACTTTTAATGGCTGTAGTTTTACTTTCAAAACCATGAATACAAAAAACGCACTCTTTTTCTTTTTTACCTCATCCTGAATCGGGAGGCTTGTGCGTGAGTACGAAATATTAAAACCTCCCACCCGGGAGGTTTTTTTTTTGCTTTTACAGAGAATAACACCAGGAAAATACCATGGACTTGCAGACACTGCGCACCCAGATCACTGAAACCGATGAGCAATTGCTCAAACTGCTGGCCAAACGGCAGGAACTTACTAAAGCGGTGGCAGAAGATAAAATTCGCCATCACAAAAATGTACGCGATGTACAACGAGAAGAATCTCTGCTCATTGAGCTTGTTAAAAAAGGGCAGCAATGTGGCCTGGCACCGCAGTATGTAAAATCCCTGTTTCACCTGATTATTGAAGATTCAGTACTAAACCAACAGGCACTGCTCACACAGCACGCCAATCCGGACAAGCAAAACAGTGTTAACCGGGTAGCGTTTTTGGGAGACAAAGGAGCCTACAGTTATCTGGCCACACACAAGTATTTTGCGCGTCGCCCCGGTGTGTTACAGGAAATTGGTTGCCAAAGCTTCGCAGAGATATTCGAACACGTCGAACGCGGTACTGCCGATTTCGCGGTTTTGCCCATCGAAAATACCTCATCTGGCAGTATTAACGAAGTGTACGACCAACTGCAACACAGTGATATTGCCATCGTGGGAGAGCTTACCTTCCCGATCCGACACGCCATCCTCACCAAGGATGAAAAAGACTTAAGCAACATCAAAATTCTGTACGGTCATCCTCAGGTTTTTCAGCAATGCAGCCAGTTTCTTAACACCCTGGGTAATGTGCAACGTCAGGTATGCGACAGTACTTATCATGCACTCAAGAAAGTAAAAGAGTCAGAGCGTTTTGATATTGCAGCTATAGGCAGTGCTGAAGGTGGCGCGCTTTATGACCTGCACCCGATCCAAAGCAATATCGCCAATCAACAGGAAAACCACAGCCGCTTTATTGTTATCGCCAAAGAGCCCTGTGTCGTACCTCTGCAGATTCCGGCAAAAACAACATTTGTTATGTCTACAGTTCAAAAACCCGGTGCCTTGGTTGAAGCACTGGTCGTACTCAAAGACAACAATATTAATATGACTAAATTGGAATCTCGCCCCATCACAGGTAATCCATGGGAAGAGATGTTCTACATTGATGTCGAAGGCAATATTCAGGATGGACCGGTAGAAAAAACCATTGAAGAACTCACCAATATAACCCGAAACCTCAAGGTGTTGGGTTGCTATCCCAGTGAAGATATTGATCACACCAAAGTTCCCATGGTGAAGGCCATATCTCAATAAACTAGCCCATCGCCCGAAGCGCTCTTGTGAGCGCTTTTTTTTGTATAAAAATCATGGACTTAGTCTGAACATCTGAAAATTATCACAAAACAGACTTGCCGAAACCCTGACTTTCAATCATAGTGATATCACTTTGATATCATTTTAGGTGATTTATGATTAATGAAAAACGTGGATTTTCGGTCAGCGGTTATATTGTTTTTGCCATTCTTTTGGTGGTAATAGGCGGCTCAATAATAAGTATGAGCCCGCTTCCTCAGACGTTTCCGGGTACCCAAATATTGTTAATTTTCTTGTCGATTTTGTGTATGCCTGGCTTTTTCATGGTGCAGCCTAATCAGGGCAAAGTCTTAACCTTATTTGGCAGCTATGTGGGCACAGTTCGCGAAAATGGTTTGCGCTGGACCATTCCTGTTTTTATCCGAAGAACAATTTCCCTCCGGATCAGGAACTTTGAAAGTGCCAAAATTAAGGTTAATGATAAAAATGGTAACCCCATCGAAATCGCCAGCATTGTTGTCTGGTCGGTGACTGACACTGCTGAAGCGGTTTTTGAGGTAGACGATTACGAAAGTTATGTCAGCATTCAAAGCGAAGCTGCCATACGAAATCTTGCCAATATTTACTGTTATGATCCCGCCGATGAAAATGAAATTGGTTTGCGAAGCGACCCGGTCGAAATCGCTGAACAACTGAAAAGAGAGGTTCAGGAACGTTTAGGCAAAGCCGGGGTTACCGTGCAGGAAGCCAGAATCAGTCACCTGGCTTACGCTCAGGAAATTGCCAGCGCTATGCTACAGAGGCAACAGGCCGAAGCCATTATTGCGGCTCGAGCCAAAATCGTTGAAGGCGCCGTTGGTATGGTGGATATGGCTATCTCTAAACTGGCAGAAAAAGACGTCATTGAGCTGGATGAAGAACGCAAAGCCGCCATGGTCAGCAACCTGCTTGTTGTACTGTGCGGCGATAAAGCCACACAGCCTGTGGTGAATACCGGCTCGCTCTACTGATTATGGCAAAAAAAGCCTACCCTCTGCGTATTAACGAAGACGTCCTCGCTGCGATGCAGCGCTGGGCGGATGACGAGCTGCGCAGCCTGAATGCTCAAATTGAATACGTCTTACGCGACGCCCTGGTTAAAAACAGTCGGGTAAAATTGGTGCAAAAAGTGGTAACCGAACTGGAAGATCAGGATAAAAAGTAGCGCATATAATTTTGCCTATATTTTTGGTCTTTCCTGATCTATTGTGTAGATATATTGCTCACAATTAATTTGATTACTATGAACGGTTCCAATGGCAAAGGCCCCCTGAGACCATTTATTCACCAAATCGATGGTGAATCCACAGCCGGAAAAAAAGTCGTCAATGTGGATTCGCGTCGGTTAATCAACGGTCAAAATACCGGAACTAACCGCGCATTCAGTACGGTTTATGCGCCGGCAGCGCCAGGCAGTAAGTATAAGGATATGCACCAAATGCCCAGTGGCCGGGTTGTAGCGGCGGAGGGTCCAACCAAGCAAACCTGGATAAATTTCAGTGACGCAAAACGCGCCCAGCATTATGTTGCAACCTATTCAGAGCAACATATTAAATCCGATTTGAAACAAACATTTGGCATTGCGCAACAAGCTGCGGCAGTGGGCCGAATGATGCAGGAGCGTCGTGAAAAACGTGGCAAAGCTGACTCCCATTCCTCCATTAAAACGACGATGAGGGCGCTGGAAGCACAGAAGCAACGTGGCCAATTTAAGGAAAAGCCCCCCAGCCTGTTTGACAACGCATCCGTAAAGACCCGTTCAGTAATAGCCGGTCAGAGAATGAATTCCTGGGGTGATGCCGGACCGGTGATACGAGGATTTGACGTTGATAAACAAACAACCCGGCAAATACTTGGCTCCGCCGTCGTTGAAGATGACAAAAAGAAAACCCGTTCCAACGTCATTAATGTTGATCAGAGCAAAGCCGCTAACCAGATAGGGATATCAGGACGCAGTAAAGAACACCTGTTCAAAGGCATTACACCAGGTTCAATGGGGAGCGTTGTGTTTAATCCGAAAGCGGTCAGCAGTCGATTTGAAAGCACTGCAGGCCGGGTATCCAGCCTGAAAAGCTTTGAACAACAACATGGCTTGTCGTCTACTGTCAGTGTTGTCGCCAGGCTCAGAGATACCCAGGATACCCGTACAGCCCCAACAACCACCGATGTGGTTGCCAGACGCTCTAAACTACCAAAAGCCAAACGTTAAAATCTGTCGGTAGTGATCTTTTTTCGCGATCAGTAATAATCTGCAGCTTTGGAACCTTTGTCTAAACCCCCGTCTCCAGGGTGCGATCATCATCCGCTTTTAACAATAACTTTTTGCTGTCCGCCAGACACTGGCTGGCGTAGTCACCAAACCATTCGGCAATCGCTGTGAACTGGCTGACAAACTGCTGCTTATCACCGGATTCCAGCAAGGCCATGGCTTCATCAAAGCGTCCGTGAAAGCGTTTTAAAAGTGCCTTGCCGGTGTCGCTGCTGAAGATAATGTCGCCATAGAGTACCGGGTCCTGAGCAAACAACCGCCCTACCATGGCCAGTTCCAGACGGTAAATGGGTGAACTGAGTTTCAATAACTCGGTCAGACAGGGGTTTTCTGCTGCCAGATGGGCACCGTAAACAAAGCTACTGAAGTGGCGCATAACCTGAATAAAGGCCATGGCTTCATCGTGTTTTTCAGGGGTACTTTCGATTAACGCCGCCCCCCAGATGCGGAACTGCTCCAGCAACCATTCGTATTGCTCAGGCTGCCTCCCGTGAGATATCACTACAACTTGCTTAACCAGGCCAGGTACGTCCGGGCCAAACATTGGATGTAACCCGACTACAGGCCCCTGATGCGTCTCTAACATGGCTTTTACCGGACCTGATTTCACACTGGTGATATCCGCCAGAATGCAGTTTTCAGGAAGCTGTCTTAATGTCCGTATCACTTGTTCTGTTTGACGAATAGGTACAGCTACAAGTACTAAACCGGCCGTTGCGAACAGACTATCAGCCTCATGCCAGCCATTCTTATCAATAATATCAACATGATAGCCACTGCGCTCAAACATGGTGACAAACTTAGACCCCAATGCCCCATGCCCACCGATAATAACAATATTTTGCACTTCAGGGCAGGCACACAAATAGTGTTTATTTTGCGTCTGATAAGACTCCCGCATAACACGTCGCAACACATCTTCTATCAGGCTTTCGGATAAACCCACCTCTTTGGCCTGGGCTTTTCTGGAGTCCAGCAATTGCGCTTCCCGACTTGGCACATAGATGGGCAAGCCGGTCTTACTTTTGAACTCGCCTACCTGACGAGTTAGTGCCGACCGTTTTGCCAAAATCTGCACCAATTCACTGTCCAGAGCATCAATTTGCTGGCGTAATTCGCTCAGATCCAATGCCGGCTCCTGCCCGGAAGTCGTTTTACTATCCACTTCACGTGTCATGCTTGTTGTCCTAACTGGCTTTGCTCATTTTATTTAATCGCAAAGGTAGCACAGTTATTAGTTTATCCCGGATATCTCTTAATAATTTTTCTGTGCTTTCCCAATCAATACAGCCATCGGTAATGGATACGCCGTATTCCAGTTCTTCTTTACGCTTACCTGAACTACTTTGATTTCCGGCTTTTAAATGGCTTTCCAGCATGATACCAATGATAGACTCATTACCTTCCAGGATCTGATTGGCAACGTTTTGCGCAACGGGGGGCTGACGACGATAGTCTTTTCCTGAATTGGCATGACTACAGTCCACAACAAGACCAGCGGTCAGCCCGGCCTTTAACAGTTGTTCTTCACAATCTGCCACACACACTGAGTCGTAATTAGGCTGTTTACCACCACGCAAAATCACATGTCCATCGGGATTCCCCTGAGTGCGGATCATGGCCACCTGGCCTTGTTTATTGATACCCATGAAGCTATGAGGTGAAGCCGCTGAACGCAATGCGTTAATAGCAATATCAAGGCTGCCGTCAGTCCCGTTTTTAAAACCTACCGGCATGGATAATCCACTGGCCATTTCCCGGTGAGTCTGAGATTCAGAAGTTCTGGCACCGATGGCTACCCAGCTGAATAGCTCGGCAAGGTATTGTGGACTAATTGGGTCCAATGCCTCTGTGGCCACCGGGATCTCATGCTCTGCTAACCAAATCAATAACTCTCTGGCCTTGCGCAATCCGGTATCAATATCAAAACTATCGTCAATGTGCGGGTCGTTAATCAGACCTTTCCAGCCTACTGTGGTGCGTGGTTTCTCAAAATACACTCGCATAACCACATATAAACTATCCATGCAGGACTCCTGCACGCGTTTAAGTTTCAGTGCGTATTCTTTAGCGGCTTCAACATCGTGAATAGAACACGGACCGCAAATCACCAGAAGGCGATGGTCTTTGCGATGAATGATGTCGCTGATAATTTGCCTGGCTTCGCCAATTTTCGCTAATGCCCGTTCACTGACCGGCATCTGTTGTTGTAACTGTTCCGGAGTAACAAGCACATCTTCGGCTGAGACGTGGACGTTATCGATAGAATCCTTATGCATGTTTGTACCTGATTGTTAATGTGTAAAAAGAGTAAAAGTGGGGGTAGCTAATTGGGAATTAGCAATAATAAAAGAAATAGGTGCGGTAATAACCTGGAAGATTATTGAGCAGAATCTGATTGTGTGCGTTGACTAAAGACATATTGTAATTAATTCGTTACAGCTAAGATTTAATTATTTAGCACTATATATTGACTTTTTAACATTTGAATATCTAAAGAACAAGCAAAAAATGAAATAAATCGATTTAATCACTAAAAAGGCCGTTTAATACTGCCTATGCCGCGGTTTTATAGAAGCGTTTTAACACATCGAAATGAACAGCCCCTTGTTGACAAAGCTGGCCATCGCCTCCTCTGTCGGGGTGATGGTCTAATTGGAATTTCAGATAACAGCGCTTCACCTCAGACCAACTTGACTTCTGCGAAAGTGTGAAAAAAACAAATGCGTTGTGCACCTCAGTCGTTGCCGGAGATTGCCACTGCTTGCTTTGTCCAAATTCGCGCCAAAAACTATCCAGCAATGCCGCAACATCCTGTTCTGTGGTCTGAGAAAAGTGACGCCAGTCGTTGTAATAGCGTTTAATTTTGTGTTCCGCTTCATCAATCAGGCCTGCCCCCTCACCAGGCATCAACTGAATATGTAATGCTGAAATTTTCAGGTACCCCAGGCCTTCAGCCAGCCAATAATCCTGCAACTGGTATAAAGTGTGAAACAGGGTAAAGTGGGTCTGGAACAGACGTAACTCATTGCTCAGCGCGTTTTTCTCAAACAACTCCCATGGCGGGCTCTGCAATTGCTGTAGCAGTTCGAACTCTTTTAAAGGCACAGTATCTGACAGAATCGCTCGCAGTGCATCGAACAGTAATTCCTGTTCAAAACGCATAGGTTGCCCCTAACCAGGCATCACGGCCGTAGCCAGGCATGGCATTATTCGCCAGCCTGGGTTCATACACCCAATAAGATTTGTTGAACAAGTTACTGGCGGTGAAGCGGATTGCCCATTCCGGGGTGGCCTGGTAATGATAATTAATATTCCACAGGCTGTAGCTACCGTGACTAAAATGGTTGTCCACTTCAATCGCCTGGCGCCAGATTAATTCAGAACTTATCCGTGTTTTCATATAACGCCAAAGCAGTCCCGCACTGGCAAAGCGGCGATAACTGGGATTAATTGGCTGATCAAACAAACTGGTGGCATTGACATACCATTCAAAGGAATCTGACACTCTGGATCTGTGGGCCAGTTCAACGCCCGATATCGACTCCTTGATCACATTCTGAAAAGTAGCCTGATCCAATGTATTGTTCAGCGACACTTTGTTCACAAAGGCGTCCAGCTCGTTGTTAAACAATACTAATTCAGTTCTGTTTTTTTCTGACTGACGTTGCCATAAAATTTCCAGCGTTTTGATTTCTTCTGGCTTCAGATCCGGGTTGCCGATTGTGACTAAATCCTCGGAATAAAGTTCATTGGTCACCGGCGTTCTGAATGCTTCACCATACTGTAATTTGAAACTGTGCCGACTATTCAGCTGATATTTTACTGCTACTCTGGGTGAAAATTTGGCGTCAATATCGGCAACATCGTCATAGCGACCACCGATATAAAAGTCAATATTGTCATTAAGCTGTTGGCTATATTGCACATATCCACTGCGGGTGTTTTGTTTGGATAGCAACGGCGACAACGCATTGATCCCCTGTGTCGCGAAAGATTGTGCTGCTCCCAAATAAAACTCCGGCAATAAGGTCAGCGCTCCGCTGGAAAAATCCAGGTAATTGGTGACTGTTCCGGCTTGTGTTTGTCTGGCCCGACGCGATTCCAGTCCAAGGTTTAACAGCGCGGATTCAGACAATACATGGGTGATATCAACGGATAGTTCCAAATCATCGGTGATCCAAAAAGGCCCGGTTAAAAAGTCCTGTGTAATAAAATCCGCTTCCTCTGCTCCCAAAACTTTTCCGGCAGATTCAATCTCATGTTCGGTATATTGTGCCTTTACGGTAATTTGTGTTTGTTCGCTAATTTCATGTTGGTAAGCCATTGACCAGGCGATATTTTCGGAATAATGGAAATTTTCCGGATGCACCCCACCAAGATTAATGAAGTCCTCCAGTTCAGAACGATTCCAACGCACTTTTACCTGAAAGCGTTGGTATTGCAGAGCCGCACTGAGAAACTGATGCTCGGAAGGGTCCTTAAATTTGGGCTCAGACAAGTTGCCATAGTCGTTGCCGTCTTGTTGCCGAAGGTCTGCTAAAAAGCTCAAGGACAGGTCATTAAGCTGAAGGTTGAACCCGGCATTAATTTTCGTTCCTTTGTTTTGCCCCACCGCAGCATGAACCCAGTTGTCTTCTTTGCGGGTAATCACGTTCACCACTCCCATAAACGCATTGCTACCATATATGGCAGACCCTGGCCCCCGTATGACTTCGATGCGTTCCACCAGATCCAGTGCCATGAATGGCAAATACACAGAAGCCTTACCAAAAGACAACTCGTTAACCCTTTGGCCGTCCAGTAAAAACAACACATAGCCATTGTCCAGGTATACGCCACGGGCGTGTTCCTTAGGCACGGCCCCCACCCAATCGCCACGCGTGACCTGGAACCCTGGCACCAGATTCAGTATGTCGTAGACATTTTGAAAGCCGAGATTGGCAATTTGATTGCGGGTAAAAACACTGACAGTAGAGGGAGCGTCATTAATATTACGGGGGGCAATGCTGGCTATGCTGACTTCCACATCAAACAATTCATCAAACGACAATGCCATCAGGTCGTCAAGCGGCACATTTTCGGCCTCCTGAGCAGCATAAACCGGAGCAAACAACGCAGTCCAATAGAATAAAATCAAGGTAAAAATGCGCTGCTGCATAGTGCTCCGGTTAACCTGTTAAAGTGACTCCCTCCACCTTTCACTCGACCGACTAAGGTGCGGGATAAACATAACTGGATTGCAACCCAAGTGGGAAACCCAACCCCCAGTAGATCAATAAAAATACGGTCCAGATACTGATAATAGTCACTGAAAACGGCAACATCAATGATAACAAGGTACCAATTCCCGTCCCTTTCACATAGCGCTGACAATAAACCACAACCAATGGAAAGTACGGCATCAACGGAGTAATGATATTAGAGGAAGAATCTCCCAGTCGGTACGCAGCCTGAGTTAAATCAGGTGAGATATTCAGTTGCATCAGCATAGGTACAAATATCGGGCCTAACAAGGCCCACTTTGCCGAAGAAGAGCCAACGAATAAATTCACAAAGGCTGTGAGGAAAATCAGGCCAACGATAGTTACCATACTCGGTAAATTCATGGCTTTCAGGAACTGTGCACCTTCGATGGCCAACAAGGCTCCCAGATTAGATTTACCAAAGGCATCAATAAACAAGGCGCAGAAGAACGCCATAACCACATAATAAGACATGCTGCCCATGGCTTTGGACATGGCACCTATAACGTCTTTGGTGGTTTTAAAGGTACCAGAGAGGTAGCCGTAAACCACACCGGGTATCACAAACAATAAGAATATAAGCGGTACAATTGAACGCATGACTGGTGCAGCAAAAGAGGTTAACTGACCATCGGGGGCACGCATTGGTGAATCTTCTGGCCACAAAATAGCCACTAATAACCCAACCCCTGCCAACATGGTAATAGTGGCGATTCTGAGGGCTTTGCTCTGTCTTGGATTTAAGTCTTCAAATTTAGGGATGTCATTGGGGTCGCCATCAACCGGGGTATTTTTCAGACGAGGCTCGATGACTTTATCGGTCAGATACCAGCCGATACCGATAATCAGCAAACTACTGGCCGAGTTAAAGAACCAGTTATTCAGTGGATTAACCTGTACGCTGGGGTCAATGATATGAGCCGCACTTTGAGTAAAGCTTTGTAACAGTGGGTCAATGGCTGACGGAATAAAGTTGGCGCTGAAACCACCACTGACTCCGGCAAACGCCGCAGCAATACCCGCAAGAGGATGACGGCCCATCGCATAAAATATCACGCCCGCCAGCGGAATAACCAATACATAACCGGCGTCGGTGGCGGTATGACTGACAATCGCAATCAGGATTACCGACGGGGTCAGTAACATTTTAGGCGTTGAGTCCAGCATACGCTTTAGGCCAGCATTAATGTAGCCGGAATGCTCTGCGACACCAACACCCAACATGGCCACCAAAACCACACCTAAAGGTGCAAAACCGGTGAAGATAGTCACCATTCGCGATAAAAAGTCAGCTAAGGAAGCACCAGTCAGCAGGTTATTAACCACCACAGCCTCACCGGTTCGGGGGTCGATGGCGTCAAACTGAACACCAGACAACAGCGCTGATAACGCCCATACGATCATCAGGCTGATTAAAAAGATAACCGCAGGGTCCGGGAGTTTATTACCGACGCGTTCTACTTTATCCAGCGCGCGCGTAACCCAGGTAGAGTCAGACATATTTATTCCTGTTTTAATTATTAAGTCCGCAGCGAATTTTGGCACAATCCGGCCCAGAGTGAAAACCTGACCCGCCGATATTTGATAAAAAGAATGGCTTTACGGCTTGACATGCAACCTTTGGGTTGCATATAAAACCATTATCGTCATTTTTTAGTAGTTGCTATGGATATATTTCAGGCTATCGCCGACCCCACCCGTCGACAAATCATAGAGCAACTTAGCAGCTATCATGCAGCTAAGTTTGGATTGTCAATCAAGGAGTTGACTCATGATAGCGGGATTTCCCGTCAGGCAATGACCAAGCACCTGAATACTTTGATCAAAACCGGTGCCGTCGCGGCCGAATTTCAGGGAAAAGAAAAGCGTCATTTTCTGAAACATTACGCCTTTTCTGATGCATGGCAATGGCTGGAGCCGATTGCTAAACAATGGGATGGCAAATTACAAAATCTTAAACATCATCTGAACAACGAGGATAAAGCATGAGTAACATTGATTTTATTAAACGCGAAATGACCTTTAATCAACCCCTGGAAAAAGTCTGGCAGGCCATTACAGATCCACAGCAAATCGCTCAATGGTTTGGCGATAGTGCGGCATTTGAATTGCGCGAAGGTGCTGAAGGCTATTTTGAATGGCGCACCCAATGTGAAGGCAAATATGCCATGAAAGTGGTCTCCGTTAACCCTGAAAACTATTTCGCCTACCAGTGGATGAACGATCCGGATGTGCCCTTTGAGGACTCTGGCGCCACCCTGGTGGAATGGACCTTAAAGCCTACTGTCAGTGGCAAAACTCATCTGGTGCTTATCGAGTCAGGGTTTAAACAAAAGTCACATCGCCAAATGAATATTCAGGGCTGGTTACAGGAGTTGGGCCATTTAGCGCAGCACCTTGCCTGAACAGGCAGGCTTTGCGCTTGTCTGTTCGGCCCGGTAAACACTTGTTCAACCTTTTAGTTTGTTGATCAGGTCCACATATTCCTGCATAGCCACTTCGCCTGATTTGCCTTTTTGTTCGGCCCAGGCGTCGTACTTGGCGCCCGCCACAAAATCAAAGATGCCCGGTCGGTCACCGGTCACATCACCGACTGTGGCTTGTTTATACAGGGAATAGATTTTCAACATGTCTTCATCACTGGGACGTTGCGGCAATTGTTTTGAGTCAACACTGGCTTGTTCGAAAGTTTCTTGTAATGACATAGTTTTTCCATCTTTTAGTTGTCGCTAAAAAGCCTAGCTAACAATCTCTTGCGCTTCAACAAAAAAAGCCCTGGCTGAAACAGTCAGGGCTTTGCTGATACGTTAGCTAAATTCCAGCTATTAAAATTTGTATGTTCCTTTCAGATACACATAACGCCCCTGGCTGCTGTGAATGGTATTCACAAAAGCGAAGAAATCATGATGACTAAAAGGTGGCTCTTCGTTAAACAGGTTCGTGCTGCCCAGCGTAAAGACCGCGTTATCAACACCAAGATAATTTACGGTCAGATCCACCGTGGTCATGGAGTCAACGGTCTTATCACCAAAACCTGAATCTTTGTCACCGTCAAACTCGCCAATGTAGTTCACAGCAACCGCTGCCGACCAATCGTCTTTAGACCAATCCATAGAGGTAGTCCAGCGGATCTCAGGCTGCTCAAACTCCCCTTCAGACAAGGCGACACGCTTGCCACCGTCGGCGTCAGGGCGTAACTCTTCATACTCCAGCACGTAGTTCATCACGTAACCAAAACGGAAATCACCCATAGATGACGCCAGGGTATATTGCACGTCTAAATCTAAACCACTGGTTTGCAGGTCGCCGATATTCTGGAAAGAATCAAAAATTTGTACTACTTCACCTGGATCATTCGGATCAGCGGTGGGGAGTCGCGTTACGACATTGGGATCGTCGCCAAAGTTAGAGAAGACAAATTGAGTGTCTGAATCAATAATGTTTTCAATGTCATAGTTGTAGTAATCCAGTGAAAAGCTTAAATCTTCAGTGATTTCATAAATCATCCCCAGATTGTAACTGGTGGACTCTTCTGGTCCCAGATCCGGGTTACCTTCGAATACAGCGGTATATTCTTTCGGATCACAGTCGATACCCACAGCATTACAACGAATGGTATCGACCAGATTAGGTGATTCGTCAGTACGGCCCAGGCCCAACTGATGCAGTGAAGGTGCGCGGAAAGCCGTGCCCCAGGAACCCCGCAGAGATAATTTTTCCATTGGCGACCACAAGAAGGACACTTTCGGGTCCGTAGTAGTACCAAAATCGCTATAATCCTCATGGCGCAGCGCTAACTGCGCTTCAAACGTATCGCTAAACGGCAAGGCAACCTCTGCAAAGAAAGAGGTGCTGTCGCGATCACCATTGGCCTGAGTAGCTTCTGTACCAAAGATCTCGCCACGTAAAAATTGCTCATCAGGATTATCAGAGATAGATTCTTCGCGGTATTCAAAGCCGACTGCCAGCATGACATCATTGCCAAACATTTCGGCTACCGGGCCAGACACAACACCGTCGATAGACTTGTTCGTAGATTTACCGACACGCGTTGTAGACGTTTCGATATAATCCAGCGCTTCCTGTGAATTAGAAGAAGGTTCAAAGGGATTCCATAAACCTGAATCTATCGCGTCCTGAATACGGACTGAGTTGGGGAAACCATCCACACCACGCTCAACAGATTCACTTTTGATGTAGCTGTAAGCAAGTTCCCAACTCCAGTCACCAAACTCTCCTTCTAACCCAAGAATCGTACGATAATAATCAGTATCAACGCGTTTCTCACGGTTACCGATATCCACGGTACGACGACGCATGGTTAAATCTTGTTGATAGAATGGGTGCGATGGATCATCGGCAAAAGGATGATTGGGGTTATCACCCGCCATGAACAATTCATTAAAGCTTGGGCTGGCTGCACCACGTACAATAGACTTTGAGTTTTGTCCATTGAGTTCGGCAAACGCAGTGACTGAGTTTGAAATTTCATATTTACCCATGTAATTGAAACTAAAGCGCTCAGTATCCGGTACCGAGGTCATGTGTGGCGCATAATCATAGCCACACAAAGTACCTATAATATCCTCAGGCGCACACACGTCATTGCCAAAAGTATCCGGCATTCTTACTGTGGGATCTGACGCTAAAGCAATAGTTCCGGGAATACCTGCGGAACTCCGGAAATCAACCGCATCCGATACGCCGCTGATGGCTGCCTGGTTAGCAGAGCGGGAATAATCTCTGTCGGAATACATTATTTCTTCACGGTCAAAGTAATCGAGAATAAAAGTATGGCTGGCCTTATCGCTGGAAGTACCGTAAATAACGCTAAAGTTTTGCTCTTCACCACCACCATCAGCGGTATCACCATATTTCGCTGAGACTTCAAAACCTTCGAAGTCATCTTTCAGAATAATGTTGATTACCCCGGCAATAGCATCCGAACCATAAGTGGCTGATGCGCCATCTTTTAGAATATCTACGCGTTTGATGGCAGAAATAGGAATATTATTGATGTCTACGAACGCGGTATCGATCCCTTTGGCAAAGGGCGAAACTGAAACACGACGACCGTTGACCAATATCAAGGTGGAATCTGCACCCAGTCCCCGCAATGAAACACTGGAACCGCCATTCGCGGTGTCATCACTGCTGTTGCCCTGGGTTGAGAATGTGCCCTGGCCGGAAATTGGTAACTTGGTGAACAACCCAATTAAATCAGTGACCCCGCTATTTGCGATTTGCCCGGCATCAATGCTGGCTACCGGCGAAGGACCTTCCATATCCGTTCGACGAATATGTGAACCGGTGACAGAGATCTTTTCGATACTATTATTTTCCTGAGCCTGCACGCCCGAAGCAGAGAAAGCGGAAGAAACCGCTATCGCCGCCAATGTAAGTTTGACGTTTTTTATGTGTGTCATGGATTTTTCCTTGTTATTTTTTTACTGCTGCTGCCTAAAACCGCGTTTAGAACAGCCAGTTTCGTGTGGCAGTGAAAACACTGCGCTGGAACTTATAACACACCAAATCAGGAAGTAAACACCTCGACGGGTATATAATTTACACCTTAGTATCGATAAAACTATGCAATCGGGTAATTTTTGAACACCTAAGCATCAGGTAAAAAGAACAATAGGTAGATATATTTCTACGTTCTTCGGACATCTGGCGGGGAAATGCGATGAACACTATTGCAAATTGATGATTAAATGACTAACAACTTGTTAACATTTGTCTTGAGAAAGTGGAAAGAAAAGTAAACATTTGACGGGGTAAGTTGTAATAAAATATTTATTACTGGGTAAATATCACAAAAAAGCCCGCTGCTGCGGGCTTTTTCGAAGTTGACGATAACATTGTTTGTTTAAGCAGAAATGTTAGTTCCTGCCTTTCCACAGTTTGCTTAGTTAAGCTTCTCTTTGATACGAGCAGCCTTACCAGTACGACCACGCAAGTAGTACAGTTTAGCACGACGAACCGCACCACGGCGTTTCACTTCAATGCTATCAACTTGCTTACTGTGAGTTTGGAATACACGCTCAACACCTTCACCGCTGGAGATCTTACGAACAGTGAATGAAGAATGTAAACCACGGTTTTTCTTAGCAATTACAACACCTTCATAAGCCTGAAGACGCTCTTTATCACCTTCTTTAACGCGAACCTGAACAACTACTGTGTCACCCGGGCCGAACTCAGGAACATCAGATTTAAGTTGTTCTTGCTCGATGCGCTTGATGATATCTTGACTGATTTTACTCATCTTTTCCTCGCTTACTGGAATAACTGTCATCTTGCTGCAAGACTTCTTGTTGGTACTCCTTTAGGAGTGAGCCTTGCTCCTCAGTCAGAGCCAGTTTTTTAAACATATCGGGACGTCTTTGCCATGTTCTCCCAAGAGACTGCTTCAGACGCCACCGTCTTATCTTTTCATGATTACCGCTGAGTAATACCGCTGGCACCTGCTCGCCATTCAATACTTCAGGTCTGGTGTAGTGTGGGCAATCCAGCAATCCGTCTTCAAAAGAATCGTATTCTGCTGAAAGCTCATGACCTAGCACCCCGGGAATGAGTCTGGCGACACTGTCCACAAGGGCCATTGCCGGGATCTCACCACCGCTTAAGACAAAGTCACCTAAGGAGATTTCTTCATCTACCATGGTCTGAATAACGCGCTCGTCAATACCTTCGTACCGACCCGCCACCAGAATCAACTTTTTGCTTTGCACTAATTGCTTTACTTTTGGTTGATTCAAAGTACTACCCTGAGGCGACAGGTAAATAACCCTGGCATCGCCTCCTGCTGCAGCTTGCGCAGCATTAATTGCATCTGTTAAAGGCTGAACCATCATCAACATGCCCGGGCCACCACCATAAGGTCTGTCATCAACTGTACGATGTTTGTCATGCGTAAAGTCACGAGGGTTAAAACACTGTGCGTGTATCAGCCCACTTTTGACAGCTCTTCCAATGACGCCCTGATTCAGAAATGTGTCAAACATGTCTGGAAACAAAGTAACGAATCCAAACCAATGTTGCTCACTCATCAAAAACCCGGGTCCCAGTCCACTGTGATTTTTCTTGCCTCACGATCCACCTCCAGAACAACCTGCTCATAGAGATACGGGATCATGCGTTGCTTTTGGCCGAAGGCGTCTTTGATGTTAGCTTTCACTACCATCACATCATTCGCGCCGGTCTCGAACATTTGTTCGATTTTACCGAAGTCATAACCTTTGGAATTCACCACGGTCATGCCAATCAGTTCACGCCAATAGAACTCGTCTTCGTCCAGTTGTGGTAACACTGCAGGGTCAACGTTGATTTCCAGATTCTTAATGGCTTCCGCCGCGTCTCTGTCGTCTACGCCCACCAGTTTAGCCACCAAACTTTTGTTATGGTGCTTCCAGTGTTCCACTGTGTATTTCTTTACTTCTCCACCCTGTAACAACAGCCAGGGAGAGTAATCGAATATTCCATCTAACTCTTCTGTGTAGGATGTTACTTTAAACCAACCTTTCACACCGTAAGGTGCGCCAACTTTGCCTAATGTAACCGTTTCAGATGCCATAACGCCCTACACTTATTCGCAGATTAAGCAGACGCTTTACGCGCGTCTTTAACCAAACGAGATACACGGTCAGACAAACCAGCGCCTTGACCTACCCAGTGCTCAACACGGTCCAGGTCCAAACGCAGTCTTTCTTCCTGACCACGTGCAGTAGGGTTGAAGAAACCGATGTTTTCGATGAAACGACCATCGCGCTTCATACGGCTATCAGCCACTACTACTTGATAAAAGGGGGCTTTTTTAGCGCCACCACGTTGTAAACGAATAGTTACCATAATTGCCTCAAAATCGTTATTAGTTCTGCCTTATCAACGCAAGGCAAAAGCTACTAACGTTAACGTCAACTTTACCCCTCATCAGGCAAATTTAAGGCTTACGCCCGATAAATGCCGGAAAAAAGGCTCGCGAATTGTACGGATTTTGGGCTTAATTGCAAGTTAATTATTGAAAAACATGGAGAATTAAAGCCCGACAAAACGTGCAAAGTTCTCTTCCGTCGGATAGCTCCCCGAAGTCCAGCCCAGTCGGACGATAACCATATTTTGGGAAGGTATGATCATCACTATTTGTTTGCGATTGCCCATCATCATATAAGCATCCTCGGGCAATTCAGGCCAGCGCACCTGATTGCCACCGCGGTTTAACCAAAACTGATAGCCATATTGCTGATAATTTTCGGCTTCAATTGGGGATTGGGTATCTCTGACCCACTGCCCGGAAAGTAACACCTGTTCGCCGGCTTTGCCGTTGTTTAACATCATCAGTCCCATTCTGGCCCAGTCACGCGCACTGGCAAAAATATAAGAGCTGCCAACAAAAACCCCGGATGGATCCACTTCAAAAACAGTGTTAGCAAGGTGTAACGGCTGTGCAATCTCCTGATAAAAGAAATCAATTAATGCCTGATTACTCCCCAACTGATCTCTCATCCACCGCATCAGGATATTGGTAGTGCCGGAAGAATAAGAAAAGTACTCACCGGGTGATTTATCAGCGGTGGCCGTCAATGCGACCTCTGAGGCACTATGGGCAGTAAACAACATACGCGTAGAGTCACTACCTGGCGCATAGGTTTCGTCAAATTTCAGCCCGGAAGACATTTGCAACAGTTGCTCCAGGGTGATCTGTTTGCGTTCATCACCCTGCCAGGAAGCAAAATCAGTGGGCGCTTCTGTGTCCAGCAAGCCCATGTTCGCCATGCGCCCCAACATGATTGCGGTCACACTTTTGCCCATAGACCAGCCCAACAGCGGTGTATTACTGTCGATACCAGGCGCATATGACTCAGCCACTACCACCCCGTTTTTAACCACCAGAAGTGCCCGGGTTTGTAAACCGTTTTGATTATCAGACACCAGGATATTTTCACTCAGTTGCTGATATTCGCGGCTAAGTGTGGTGACCTGCTCCCCTTGCGGCCAGGGTAACGATTGCGGTACCAGTTCAGGAGCGACAAGTTCATCCAACGGCGCGGTATCACCTATCTCCAGGGTACAACCCAGTCCGGGACGATACTTCGCAGAATACTCACTCATTCCATGCAGATTGGCAGTTACCCGTTGCTGGTCAACCTCATAATTTAGCGCTAACAAGCGGGTAGCTGGAGAATAGGACGCGAGATCCTCGATGATCTGGTCGTCGTCAAAGCCTGAGACATATTTTGCCGAACACGCCAGTTTAGCCCCCAGACTGGCCGCCACATCAATGGCATCGCCCAACCGGTAAACAGAAAATCCCAGACTATATCGACTAATAAAATGCACAGACACTAAAAACAGAACCAAAATAACAAGTTTTTTCACGTGTAGCTTCCCTGAAAATGAGTGAGTGACCACGAGTTTAAAAAAATCCCCAAAGCATAAACCATAAAGCTGGATATTCTGTGAGAAAATTTTGTTAAACTAACAAAGTTATTATTTAAGTGAGTTTGTATGGCTGTTGTCAAAAAGCCCGTTGATCGAATGAAAGCTGAACGGGGATTGTTTTCGTTTCCAAAGTTCTGGGCGGCATGTTTCGATCCTGCACCGTTTTTACCTATGTCCCGCAAAGAAATGGATCAACTGGGCTGGGATAGTTGCGATATCATTTTGGTAACCGGCGATGCCTATGTGGATCACCCCAGTTTTGGCATGGCAGTGATTGGCCGCACCCTGGAAGCTCAGGGGTTCAGAGTAGGTATAATTGCTCAGCCAGACTGGACATCCAAAGATGCCTTTATGGCGCTGGGCGAACCCAATCTGTTTTTTGGGGTAACAGCTGGCAACATGGACTCCATGATCAATCACTACACCGCCGATCGCAAACTGCGCCACGACGATGCCTACACACCCGGAAATGTCCATGGCAAACGGCCAGACAGAGCTGTAACCGTTTATACCCAGCGCTGTAAAGAAGCCTATAAAAAACCGGTTATCATCGGTGGAATTGAGGCCAGTTTACGTCGTATTGCTCACTACGATTATTGGTCTGACAAAGTGCGCCGTTCAGTTTTGTTTGACGCCAAAGCTGACATGCTGATGTTTGGTAATGCCGAGCGACCACTCTTAGAAGTGGCTCACCGCCTTGCTAACGGAGAAGACATCAAAGACATGCAGGATGTGCGCGGCACGGCGATCATTGTCAAACACGCATTACCTGACTGGTTAGGCGTTGATTCCACCAGTGTCGATAAGATTGGAAAGATTGACCCCATTCCCAGCCCTTATCAGGAGTGGGAAGAAAATTGCAGCACGCAAAATGCGGCTGATGCCAAAACAGATACAACGCAAGCCATTACAGTGCACCCCTTTAATCCAAGAGCGACACGACGCAAGCCCTGGGATAAGACTTATGTAAAGTTGCCGGCCTTTGAAGTGGTCAAAGATGAGAAAACTCACTATGCCCATACCTCGCGTATTTTACATCAGGAAACTAACCCGGGTTGTGCCCGCGCACTAATGCAGCGCCACGGCGACAGAAGTATCTGGATAAATCCGCCCGCTTATCCATTAGAAACCGAAGAAATGGATGCCGTGTTCGATTTACCTTATGCCCGGGTCCCCCACCCCAGTTACGGCAAAGAAAAGATCCCGGCTTATGACATGATTAAAACCTCGGTCAATATTATGAGAGGTTGTTTTGGTGGCTGTACTTTCTGCTCCATCACCGAGCATGAGGGACGGATTATTCAGAGCCGTTCGGAAGAATCTATTGTTCGCGAAGTAGAACAAATCCGCGACAAAGTGCCCGGTTTCACCGGGGTGATTTCCGATTTAGGTGGTCCCACCGCAAACATGTATAAACTGCGCTGTAAAAGTGCCAAAGCAGAGCAAACCTGTCGCCGCTTGTCGTGCGTATGGCCAGATATCTGCGGCCATATGGATACCGATCAAACCCCAACAGTAGAATTGTACCGGAAAGTACGGGACGTCAAAGGCGTTAAAAAAGTGCTGATTGCCTCAGGTGTGCGCTACGACCTGGCCATCGAAGATCCCAATTACGTACGGGAGCTGGTTACCCATCACGTAGGTGGTTATTTAAAGATTGCCCCGGAGCACACCGAAGAAAGCCCATTGAGCAAAATGATGAAGCCGGGCATGAGCACCTATTATCGCTTTAAGGAGTTATTTGATAAGTTCTCTAAAGAAGCCGGAAAAGAACAATATCTGATCCCCTACTTTATCTCTGCACACCCTGGCACCAGGGACATTGATATGCTGAACCTGGCGCTGTGGTTAAAAGAAAATAACTTTAAACTGGATCAGGTACAGAACTTTTATCCCTCTCCAATGGCGAATGCCACCACCATGTATCACTCGGAGAAGAACCCGATCCACAAAATCACGCGTGACAGTGAGCATGTGAGCATTGCCAAAGGTGAAAGACACCGTCGCTTACACCGGGCGTTTTTACGTTATCACGATCCGGCCAACTGGTCCATGTTGCGCGAAGCTTTGAAAAAAATGGGTAAAGCTCATTTAATTGGCAACGGCCCTAAACACCTGGTTCCACCGGAGCGCAAAGGTGAGTTAAAAGGCAAAGCCCAAAAAGATTATGAGCGAAAGTCGATCAATAAGGCGCATGCCAAAGGTAAACCCAATAAAGCTCTGACGCGATTTAGTAGCGACCAACCCTTTAATAAAAATTCCCGTAAAAAAAGCAAAAAGGCCTGATATCAGGCCTTTTAAATCAATGGCTTAAACCGGCTACTAATCAGCGACTCTGACCGGGCGCACATAGATAAAGGCGTCCTTTTCTTTTAACGAATTACTACTGTTAAAAAAGGCCACAACCCAGGCCATGCTGTAATCGGTCAGCGATGGTGTACTGGTCCAGTAGTCATCCGAAGTGGTCTCCGGAAAAATGTCTTCGTTGATAGAAGGACGCACACACGACTTCTCAGTAATACTCAACAATTGTTTGATGTTTGGCAGGCGCCAGTCATTGGCACCGGCAAATTCGTAGCCATAAGTCGCCTGCAACGCTTCTTGCCAGGTCATGGCGGTAGCATCGCCAGTGCATGTATTACTGGAATCGCTCCAGGTTTGCCCCAGACTACAACGCATCCACATAAGTCCGGTGGTATTGTCGGTCACTGTGCCATCTTCATTATCTGTAAAATTTGTTTGCGGTGCGGTTTCACCGATTCCACTGACGCAGGTTTGCGCCTGAACAAATGATGCCATCATTAAAAAGCCTGATAACAATAAGGTATTCAATTTCATGTTGTTCTCCTTTTTACCGGCCTGCACGCACAAGACGAAGGTAATTTTCGGTGGATTTCAATAAAAAGTTGTCGTTGCCAGAACTAAAATCGATAGCCCAACTGTTTTGCAGGGTGTCACCACTGGCGCCATCGACATTTTGAACATTGGTCCAATACCAGGTAGGTACGCTGGTATCCGGGCTATTAAATGGGAAGTAATCACGATCAACAAAGGTTCCACCTGACTCGCCAAAATGCATGATAGACATCAGCTCGTTGTGGGTGGGGATACGCCAGTCGTAAAAACCACACAAACCTTCAGCATTAACCGCTTCTACAAATGCGGCGGTATTGCAGTTAGCTATGGTACAACTGGCACCATCATTCTGGTTTTCCTCTGAGGTGGTACTCGAAACCCAGGAATAGGTATTATCAACATCATGCAAACCAGCATCATTGGTTTTTAACTCCCAAATCAATCCGGTGACATTATCTCTGACACAACTCCAGTCGGTTTCGGTGGCGTCAATTTCATCACCAAATTCGTCCAGTTTCGTAAAATCAAAGCCTTCATCTCCTGCTCCGGCCTTTTCCAACACATCAGATTCATGCATGCGGTCACGGCCAATATCGGCATCCTGACCAGGGAAGCTGTGACTGGAACCGTTGATAAGACCGGTATTGGAAACATTGACCACCACTCCGGTATCATTCACATAGGTGGCGGGCATTTCACGTACTGTCACTACCACCTGATCATTGTCTTCATTATTAAATTGATCCACGACTCGCAGGTCGATAGTTATATCTGTATCTTCTGTGACGGCCGGGGCATCCGCATAAGTGGTTGCATCCGACGCATCCGCGAATTCGGCCAGATCACTGGAATTATTTGTCCATTCAAACAAAAACGGCGTTGCATCGTCGCTCAGTGACGTTGCTGAACCCGCCAATAAAAATCGCTCACCTTCCATGATCGTAATGGCCTCACCCGCTTCGGCAATTGGATGGGTTTGAGTCACATCCAGAACCACTATTTCGAAAGGTTCAGTAAAAGTGCCTCCTTCATTGTCTGTTACCGTAAATTCAAACCCCAGTGTTTCTGACGCTGCCAAGGCCGGTGTAGTTATAGTGAGACTACTGCCTGACACGTCGAGGCCAGTAAGTACATCAGTTCCCGATACTTGCTGCCAACTGTAAGCACTGATTGGGCTTTCTGCATCAATAGGATCTTCATCTGCACCACTACCGGTAAAGGTCACTGCAAGCGCGCCACCATAGGTATTTTCGTCAAAACGGTTGTCCTGGGAAATGGCAACGTCAGCCGTTGGTGCAATATTGACGGGTTCAACGGTGAGGGTAAAGGTGCCACTTATGGTACCGCCTTCTTCAGACGTCGCAGAAAGCGTCAGCGTGACTTGCTCGCTACTTGTTCTGACTTCAGGCGTCGTTAACGTGGCAGCCACTGAAGCTGAATCCTCATGCTCCAGGGTATAATCACTGTCGCTCACCGACCAACTGTAACTACTGACATTGTCCAATGTAGTACGGCCACTTAACGTAACTTCACTTTGCTCATTAACGGTTGACCCTGCTGAAACCAGGATTGTAACGCTGTCAACATCCTCGTCTGAACTATCACCACCGCAGGCAAGCAATGATGTAGTCAGGGAAACCAGCAACCAATGTCTTAGATCCATTTCGATACTCTTTAATCTGTTAGTCATAAAATGAAGTAATTACTGCGTCAAAAATACAGCAATTACCCTTAGCGTAAACTCGTTATGCAAATATCCTGCAAATTTGTCACAAAAATAGATTTTTTTGAACAACCGCAATAACAACTTGACCATTCAGCTTGTATTTATACAACCACCCTCAACGGGTGTGGCTTTAAGTTCGTTTACTTTTGCAACACCGGTTTTTCCATGTACCAGCTATTGTCGTTGGGCAACACGCCATGGTATCTGGTGGCCTGAAATCCGGCTTTTACATAAAGCTTTATGGCGCTTGCATTCTTTTTGTTCACGAACAACGAAAAGTAACGCGGTTGGTGTAGTTTCTGGCCTTGCAAATACAAACAATTTAACAGCATTTTGCCATACCCTTGTCCCCGAAAAGCCGGACTGACGGCTACCCGCACCAGGTGACAACGGCCATTATCAAACATCATTTGACCAAAACCGATCAACTGTCCGTCTGCTGACAGCATGGCATAGGCAGGAATAGATACCAGCTTTAACTGGTTTGCAAATTCATTGAGGGTTGCAGGATGACCAAACTTGTAGCCACTCCAGAATATAATTTGCTCAGGTGTTGTAAACCAGGACCGAAGTTGCTGGCAATATTCCGGGGAAAATGCTTTAAAAGTGAGAGAGTGAGGTTCAGGCAATGGCACCAAAAGACAGCCTACATCTTGAAATTCAAACGGTTACTGAACAACAACGCCATTTGCTGGTCTCTGAGTCACTAATGAGTAATCTGAAACCAGCGTCTTGCCGTAACCCAGTCGACTCAGGCCTTAATGGCACACCAGTTAGCGCGCCAGGCCTGCAAAGATTGCCAAATTTCCCGAAGGTGAAACCTGGCTAAGCGCTTAATGCGGGCTTGAACATTGCTGGCCAGACCTTCATGGAAAAGGATCAATGAAATGAGTGTACAGGCAAGCAGGATCAATTTACTGGTTTTAAACAGTGATAACGCAGACGCAATCAACACAAAAAGGCAGACCACAAGCCCTAAACTTCCCGCTGCCAGTAATATCCCTTTGAATTCTTTATTGTCCATGATTTGATTACCCTGTTAATTCACTGTTGTAAAAGTAGCAACTCAGTGCAAATAGTAAACTTTAAACTGTAAAACTTTGTGACATCAATCCCGCAAAAACGGATTGCTTATCTGGGTGGAAACATTCCACCCGGGCCGCCAGGTGGCATCATGCCTTGCATATTGCGCATCATTTTCTTCATGCCGCCACCAGACATTTTTTTCATCATTTTTTGCATCTGGGTAAACTGTTTTAATAAACGGTTCACATCCTGAATCTGTGTACCCGAACCTGCAGCGATGCGCTTTTTGCGCGAGCCTTTGATGATATCCGGGCGCTGTCTTTCACCAGGAGTCATGGAGTTTATAATGGCTTCCATCTGAGTAAACTGTTTATCGCCAGCCTGCTCTTTGATTTTATCAGTCATGCCACCCATGCCTGGCAGTTTGTCCATCAGGGACATCATGCCCCCCATATTGCGCATTTGCTCCAGTTGCTCTTTGAAGTCCTGCAGATCAAAGCCCTTGCCTTTTTGCACCTTTTTGGCCAGTTTGGCGGCTTTGTCTTTATCGACTTTGCGCTCCACTTCTTCGATCAGTGAAAGCACATCGCCCATGCCCAGAATACGCGAAGCAACGCGCTCCGGATGGAAAGGCTCTAAGGCATCGGTTTTTTCACCGATACCCAAAAACTTGATGGGCTTGCCGGTGATCTGACGTACCGACAAGGCCGCACCGCCGCGGGCATCGCCGTCGGTTTTGGTCAGTACCACACCGGTTAATGGCAATGCTTCATCAAAGGCTTTCGCGGTATTCGCCGCATCCTGACCGGTCATGGAATCCACGACAAAAAGTGTTTCCACCGGATTGATTGCCGCATGCAAGTCTTTTATTTCCTGCATCATGTCAGCATCCACAGCTAACCGACCCGCAGTATCCACCAACACCACATCAATAAATGACTTTTTAGCATGTTCCATCGCAGCGTTGACGATGTCCCGGGGCTTTTGTTCTACAGTGGACGGAAAAAACTCAGCATTAACTTCCGCTGACAGCGTTTCGAGCTGCTTAATTGCGGCCGGACGATACACGTCAGCACTGACCGTCAGCACTTTTTTCTTTTCACGCTCAATTAAAAATTTGGCAAGTTTCGCAACGGTTGTGGTTTTACCCGCACCTTGCAAACCAGCCATCAGCACCACGGCCGGTGGTGTTGCAGCCAGATTTAATGCTTCATTCGCCTCGCCCATCACAGATTCAAGCTGTTTCTGAACAATTTTAATGAATACCTGGCCTGGATTCAGGCTTTTGCCCACTTCTTCACCCAGAGCCTGCTCTTTAACTTTTGCCACAAACTCTCTGACGACGGGTAATGCAACATCGGCTTCCAACAATGCCATGCGCACTTCGCGCATAGTGTCTTTTATGTTGTCTTCCGTTAGACGACCTTTACCGGAGATATTTTTTAATGTCTGACCAAGCCTTTCGGTCAAATTATCGAACATGCTGATGCCTTGCTTACTGGTTCACGAAAAATTTTGGCTGATTATACCTTTTGCATCACCGAATGAGTACCCGCTTGTGGGGATTTGCATTTTTAATATGAAGGATTTGCGTCAAACACTAGTGTATCTGCCTCGGGTTATTTATACTGGCGGAAGAATTTTCTCAATAAATGAATATGTTGATAATACTTAATCTCATTTGCATCTCGCTTTATATCGTTGCAGCTGTCTCTGTCGCAAGTCGATGGTTTCACAAAGATGGACCACTCATTAAGTTATCTCTCTTAGCAACGGCTGGCGCGATTACCCTGCACCTGATCATTTTGCTCAACAGCATCTTGTCAGGAGATGGTCAGAACCTGAGTATTATCAACGTTGGCTCTATCACAGCTCTGATGATCACTGCCGTTATTTGGCTGTTGTCATTGCGCAATCAGCAAACGTTCTTATTGCCATTAGTTACCGGGTTTTCGGCAATCACAGTATTCGTGGCCAGCTTCACCCCGGGTTCTGTCATCATGCATATAGAATTGCGCCCTTCCCTGATGGCCCATATTAGTTTTGCCTTATTGGCCTATGGCTGTTTAAGCATCGCGTTCTTATACGCGTTGCAGCTGTCCTTTATTAATCGACGTTTAAAACAAAAAAAGGCGGTTATTATTCACTCCTCCTTGCCCCCGCTGATGGAAGTAGAACAAAACCTGTTCCGCTTGCTGATGTTGGGAACCGGACTACTCACATTATCGCTGGCCAGTGGTTTCTTCTTTCTGGAAAACATGTTTGAACAGCGCCAGGTACACAAAACAATCCTCACCACGCTCGCCTGGTTTATGTATGCCGGCATGATTGTCGCTCACAAGCGCGTTGGATTAAAAGACAACACCATTATCAGTTTGTCGGTAGTGGGAGTGATATTGCTGACACTGGCTTATTTCGGCAGCCGAATCGTAAAAGAAGTCCTGATGGGCTAATAAAATCGACAAAAAGCCAGATTAACGCTTGAAGTCAATGTTATAACCACCTAAATTTGCATCTGTCACACTACATAGGACTGACTAGTTGGACGATATATCAACCAGTACGCTACTTATTATACTAGCAGTACTCATCGTGCTATCCGCATACTTCTCCAGCTCCGAAACGGGGATGATGTCCATCAACCGGTATCGCCTGAAACACTTAAACAGTGAAGGCCACAAAGGAGCAAAACGCGTTGAACGTCTTCTGGATACACCAGACAGGCTTATCGGTCTGATCCTCATCGGCAATAATCTGGTTAACATTGGCGCCTCAACGGTGGCTGCCATTTTGTGTTTGCGCTGGTTTAGTGATTATGGTCTGGCCGTTGCGTCAGCGATAAATACCATTGGCCTGACCGTAGTATTACTGATTTTCGCAGAAGTAACCCCAAAAACTCTGGCGGCGCTTTACCCGGAGCGTATTGCGTTTCCCAGCTCGGTTATTCTGACCCCGCTACTGAAAATATTTTACCCCCTGGTGATCGCCCTTAACTACATTACCAACGGGATTTTAAAACTGTTTCGGGTAAACCCGGACGAAGTCGAAAACCATTCACTAAGCAAAGAAGAATTGCGGACCGTTGTCCATGAGTCCAGTGTCATGATCCCGAAAAAACACCAGGACATGTTGATGGGCATTTTGGATCTGGAAAAAGTCACCGCTGAAGACATTATGGTGCCCCGCAACGACATTTTTGGCATTGATATCAACAACGACTGGAAAATCATCCAAAAACAACTTACCCACGCTCAGCACACCCGGGTATTGCTGTTCAGAGACAACATAGATGATGCCGTTGGCTTTATTCATGTCAGAGACGCGCTGAGACTGCTGTCGAAAGACGAGTTTTCTAAAGCTTCACTACTCAGAGCGGTACGGGAAATTCACTTTACGCCGGAAAAAACTCCCCTGCATAACCTGCTGTATAATTTCCAGTCTGCAAAAGAGCGCATTGGCCTGGTGGTGGACGAGTACGGCGATATTCAGGGCCTGGTTACGCTGGAAGATATTCTGGAAGAAATCGTCGGAGACTTTACCACCAGCATTATTGAAGAGAAAAGCGATCGCGAAGCACGCCTGCAACAGGATGGCTCCTACCTGGTGGACGCCAGTAACAACATTCGCGATATCAACCGGGAAATGGACTGGAATTTACCCACTGACGGTCCAAAAACCCTGAACGGACTGATTCTGGAATACCTTGAAGAGATCCCACAATCCCACCTGAGTTTTCGCCTTGCCGGCTACCCCATCGAAATAGTAGATATTGAAGACAACAAAATTAAAACGATTAGGGTAATGCCCGAGTTTTACATTTCCCCGAATGAGGGTAAAAACAACGATTAGGGTTAACTGAACCCCAAAAACAATGCCTCCGGAAGCAGAAACGCATGCTGCGCACTTCCTGTTTAATTGTTATGTGATTCATCTTCAGAATCATTCAGCCATCGCTGTAACAAGTCTTTTTATCTGGCTAGTAAAAATGCTTTTTGGCATTGTTTTTATCCACCAGCAAAACACCAGTAAAAGGCTAAACCCGTTCTCTGTTGCCCCCTTTTCCCGAAGATCTAAACAAATATCCTATAGCGAGGCCAGGGCTTGGGGAAAAGGGCATTGATTGAACTTTAAAGGGGCTGTCTTTCTATTTTTATGTCCGGGATAAAAAATAAGAGGGCCCGGCGAATAAGCGTCCAGCTTTAAAACTTTTTTGTTTTATGCCTTAAACCAATGCCGAATTGAATAAAATGCCGGGGATAAAAAAGAAAATGGACAATGCTAACGAGCTGGTTAAAAATAATGCAGTTACACTAAAAGCAGCTTGAGTAACAAATACTTTTGGCTGACACCATGCACTTCTCTTTAGTGTAATCTGCAAAATGAAAAACACCTCTTTTATTCGACGGCACTTCAAATGCATCCAAGCAATTACGGGCCTCAGATACCAAACAAGGGCGGTCATAGCCAGTTCAATACCGCCCAAATCTACCAGTAACATTAACTCGGGTGTCGTTGCAGCGATAAGGAGTATGATGAAGCCTACAATTAGTTTTTGCAGGATATTTAGGTTGTTCCAATTCATCAGATTATTTCCTTGATATTTAACGCTCTAATTTAACGTCGCAAACGCAGGGGCTATCGTGGTAAAGCAAAGCCCGCGTGTTTGGGTCCCACCATTTGGTTGTTAGCTGCCATTGCCAAATTGAAAAGTGATAGCATATACGCTAGCATAATTATTATGGACAAAGTCGTTATTGACACCAGTGTACTTATTAGCGCTTTGATTGGCAAAGCTGGACCAGCACGGGAAATTGTGCGGCGTTGTCTGCAGGCCCAACTCAGGCCGCTTGTTAGCACTGCCTTATTTTTGGAATATGAGTCCGTAAGTAAAAGGCCAAATATAAAAGAGTTATGCCCTCTAACCGAGGAAGAAATTAGCGAGTTGCTCGCTGCTTTTTTTGCTGTCTGTGAGTGGGTACAAATACATTATTTGTGGCGACCTAATTTAAAAGATGAAGGCGATAATTTTCTTATTGAACTTGCAGTGGCCGGAAACGCAAAGTGCATCATAACAAATAACCTGAAAGATCTGCGAAATGCCGAGTTACAGTTTGATGGTCTGAAAGTTTATGCGCCCGAAGAATATTTAAGAGGAGTTTAATATGTCGACTATAACAGTGCGTTTACCAGACGATAAACATAATAGATTAAAGGCATTAGCGGCACATAAAAAATTGAGCCTCAACAAATTGATAGAAGAGTTATCAACTCAGGCGATAGCAGAGTTTGATACTGAAGTACGGTTCAAAGCATTGGCTGCTACCGGTGATAAAAAAAGAGGCTTAGATTTACTGAAAAAGTTGGATGAGCACTTTGGTAGCTAACACTCGTCTCTGCGGCAGCAAAAAGTGGAACTGCATATTAGCCGGATGACCTGTGAAGATTTATACCTAATCAGAGCCGGAATGACTAAAACACCGGAGCAATCAGACCACACCAGCATCAGAACGGCTCTGCCAAAAGGAAAAATTGTGAATAGCCATGTCGATATCTGTTTGATTTAAAGATATCAATGGTAAAAGAGTCCTGACTTATAATTCTTGGTCTTTGGATTCCATCGTTGTCACCATTTATACAGCTAACGCCACAATTTATTACCAGCCTGAATGAAAAGCCCTGTGCGGAGTAGCACTCAAGGTATTGTGGGGGCTGAAGGCTAGCTGTCTCCGGAGACCCGATTATGTGGTAATTGCTCAATATCCAGAACAAATTTATTGTGTGCCATAGATAACTTTAGAACTTCAATGTTTTTATCATTACATATTCTCCTGATAGTCTGCTCGTCACCTGAGGATATTTTTGCACCTAAAATAATATGCTTTGGTTTTGGCATAGGACAAGACATTTCATTTTGATTGAGCATGTTTCCAAAAACAAGCCTCCATTCTTTCTCGTAAGCCCACTCAGTACTTTTCATAAGCGCAGCTTGATTAAGATAGAGGATATTTTCTACAGTTCTTGTTGTTCCAAAAACACTTGTAGCATCAAACATTTCGTCGGAGTAAATTACAGGATAAATTAACCGTGTTCTTGGATCATCATTTCCAAGTTCGTGAAAGTCATATCCTATACAAAATCCAGAGTGATAGTCAGCATAATGCGACCACATAAGAATTGACTTTGGGTTTTCAGAAAAACAACAGATTTTGAACATCTGTTTAACCCCCTCAGACGTTGCTTGAACAAGAGAATTTGCTCTCTCTTTCATTACACGACTTAATGCTTCTCCACAAATACGACCATAATCAGGTCTATCTGGGTAACTAAGTTCAAGAAATTTCACTAATGGGGCACTACTTTCAGCAATTGAGTGGAGTTGCTGTTCTGAAAGCTCTCCAATTAAATCATTTTCACGAGCAATTGATAGGATTGAATCAACATTGTCAGGGTCTAAGTCTACTTTGTGATGAAATGAGCAATCATAAGGATCATTAAAGTTCTTTGGGTCTGACAACCATATTGAATCATCTTCTAAATTCCTTATTGAGTATTCGTTTATGGAACGATACTTATAAAGAGTTTTTGGGATATGCTCATATTTAAGCGAAATAGCTCTATTAATCTGGTCTACTGATGTAGTATTAGAAAATACTAATTTTTTATATTCTTGAAACCAATCCACAACTCTAAACTCTGAATTGAACAACGCCCGTCTTAGCGGCGCGAACGCGGTTAACGTCTTAATCCCCGCTTATTTTTAAAGCCGTTTGTTATATGATTTACCACTTCTGAGCGAACCTAGATTTTACTATTGATGAGATATACGAGTTTAGGCCATGTCCTTGCTCGGCCAGGGCTTTCATTCTGTCAACTACTGCCACGCCTGGTCTTTGATATGTATACAGGTAATTTCTAATTCCACCAGATTTAAAACGGACAGTTATTGAGTCTTCAGCGATTTCATAGGATTCCACATTGGAGTTTCCATTTAGGTTTTTATATGAAGTCATTGTAACCTCCTTGTCAAAGAGAGAAATATTCAAATATGTTTTCACGTAAAAATTTAACATCAACCAAACGTGTCGTTTTATTGACTATAAGAGAAATACATTAAACATGAAAGATAACTTTTCAGTGGATTTTATTTAAACGTTCCGCTGCTGTTATGTTCAAAGTCCGGACGAATCTGGCCTGTTCGCGAGATAAGAGAAAAGAGCTGAAAAACCAAAAGGTTAGCAACAGGCGTATTTACCTGGTCAATAGCAGCGCATAGACGCACAAGCATTGACGGGCAAATACAGGGTAAAAATTAAGGTAAAAGTGTACCTGTTCGGATTGTTCTGAAAATCGGTGCTTGTCAGTTTGTGTATGAGCCGAAACAGCTCAAGAGATGCTACAGAGGTAAAGAGACTAAGATTGTTTTACAACCTTAATATCCAGACCTCTGCATTAAGAAGTGCTTTGTTTCGCTTTGCGATTTTCGAGTATCTTACTTTTGACTTCTTCAACAGATTCATTCAACGCTGACAATCTGTTAATGATGCCCTGCAACTCGTCGTCGTAAGCAATATCTTTCTGCGCCAGATGGCTTTGCAACACCTTCTGTAACTGCGCAGGTAAACTATTACCTGACATTTCCTCAATCCTCCCGATCTCTTTATCGGTTGGTTGCTCTATTTTCTCCAGTTATTTTTAGTTAAAAAATAATCAGGAGCCATCAATTCTATTTGAATATACGCCAATTTCGCAATTTTACCAGCAAAGGTCAATACGCTTAGCACATCAGGGTAAATAGACTTGTTTTAATGTGGCCTTATTTTGTTCAATATCAAAATCCAGACAGGCCACTGAGGCGGTTGCAAAAATCAACGACTGCAATTTGCCACAAAACTCATCTAACAGATAGCTTACCAGCGGCATGTGGCTCACTATAATGAGTGACTCAACAGATTTCTCATGGGCCAGGGCATAAACATAGTCATGTACCTGTTCCGCCTTGCCTGAGGGAGTGATATCTGCACAGATCTCAAAATTGTCGATTTCAACAATCGACTGAACCATTTCAAAAGTCTGCTGTGCGCGTTTAAAAGGACTCACCAGCGCATACTCAATGTTATGTATGTTTTCCTTTAACCATACTCCGGTTTTTTGGCTTTCTATGAACCCCTGGGTTGTCAGGCTGCGCTGCGCATCATCGTGAAAAGTAGGTTCCGCTTCTCCGTGCCGCATCAGGAATAACTGCATAACTAAATTATTGATTTTTTTGTGCATTAATCAGCACATGATAACAAAAAAGCGCTGTAATTCTATGAATTTGTAGCTATGCTTTAGAGCATGTTTGTCTTTGTAATTATGAAACCACTGATAAACGCATACGAAAAACAATAAATTAAACTTAGCAGTTTGAACTAATGGTCCACACCTTTGATTAAAGCCCCGACAGACAATAACGAATACCAACTTCTCCATGCCCCCAATGGCATTAAAATATTGCATGTCGAAGACCCACAAACTGAATTTTGCGCATTCGCTGTCACCGTCGCTGCCGGCAACTTTTCTGATCCCCGGCATTGTCCCGGTTTAGCTCATTTGTTAGAGCATGTGTTATTTACCGGCAGCCAACACTACCCCGAAGACAATCACATTATTCAGTTTTTAGATAGTCATCAGGGAAAAATCAATGCCTGGACATCCGCTGAATCCACCACCTTTTATTTTAAAGTCCATCATAAATACTTTTCAGAAACTCTGGATATCTTTTTTGACATGTTGCAATCGCCACTGCTAAGCGAAGCCGGTATCAAAAAAGAGATCAAGGCCATTAATGCGGAATTTCACAACAAAGTGACCGAAGAACAGCGCCGTGTCATGGAAGTCCAGAAAGAAACCTGCAATCCGGCCCACCCTTTCCACCAGTTTGCTGTTGGCAATAACGAGACTTTTGCACAGTTTTCTACTCAGGAACTTCAGCAATTACTCAGAGACTACTGGCGCCAACATTTTGTGGCCTGCAACATCGCGGTTTGCGCCATTACAAACACGGCAAATAGCGCATTAGTCCCGAAACTTGTTGAGCAGGTAAGCCGGTTTGAAAAAGGCACTCCCTGCCGTAAAAAAGATAGTGGCACACCTTTGTATTTGGCTAAGCAACTGGGCCGACACATTCAAATTAATACCGCCAGACCTCATCACAGACTGGTACTGATATTTAACCAAACCCCTGACCTGGCAGATGCCAGAAACATAGAAACTCTGGTGAGTCACCTGTTTGGCTACGAAGGTCATGGCAGTTTGCTTCGGCTGTGGAAATCCCAACAATGGGCAACACAGGTACTGGCAGGACCGGGATTAAAAGGCACTGGCTTTGCTGATTTTAACCTGTATATCGAGCTGACTGAAAAAGGTATGGAACATATCCAGGCCATTATTGCCAGTGTATTCCACTTTTGCCAAATCATAAAAAACACTGATGATATTGAACGTCATTATGCCGAGAAAAGTCGTCTCAATCGCATTGCCTTTGAACATCAAACCGGACAACACATTCTTGATTTAGTGCAGCAATTAGTAACCAATGTTCAACGCTACACAGAGCATGAAGTGTTGTGTGGCGACTACCTGTTAGGCGACCTGAACAAAGCAGAATTACAGCAATTTTTAGCCAATATAAATCCTGAGCGCATGCGGGTAATTTCGATTTCGAACCGGCACACGGCAACGCATTCCAGCAAATGGTATCAGGTTGCGTACCAGGATCGCCCCTGGCATATGGAGGCCGTGCCGCAACAGCTGGAATCGCTGTTCGACAAGGAATTAGCACTACCCGGGGTTAATCCATTTATTCCGGACATTAAACCGGTACAAAAACCACTCAATCAGTTGCCTGTAAAGGCCTCTAAAGAGCAACACAACATTTGGTACGGCACTGACACCCTGGAGTCAGGATTAAAGGGAGAGTGCTTCTTTTCCTGGCGCAGCTCCCATTTAAATCCCGACATAAATAAGGTAGCACAACGTAAACTGTACGCCAGTGCGCTGGAATCCAGCCTGCACAACAGCTTTTATCAGGCACAATTGGCCGGTTTGCACTTCCATTTTTATGCCCATCAGCGCGGTATCGGGTTACACACCAGTGGCTTTGCTGATAAGCAGTTGGATTTAGTCAGACAATTGATACAGCGTATCTGCGCGGCGCCCCAACCCTGCCCTGACTTTGAGTTGCACAAACAGGACTACCTCAACAGCCTGCACAGTAGTATCCACAACAAACCCCTCAACCGGTTATTCACCGTGCTGCAAGCAATTTTTGTTAAAGCCTCATGGTTGCCAGAAGACCTGGCTAATATTGTGCAAAATCTAACGCTAAAAGACATTCAGACGAAACACACTGAGCTATTTAGTGCGTATCAACTAGAAAGTTTGTTGTACGGTTGCTGGGACGAAAGTGCGCTGTCGGGGTTTGTTGACTCACTGCAACTGCCCACCCGGATACCCGAAGAACGCACACAGGCGTCAGTTGTGATGTTGCAGGACATTGAACAACGCAGTTTTCGCTTCGCCTGCGAACATCAGGATGCCGCCATTGTTTTATACCTGCAAACCGCTGACAAGAGCCTGAAAACCAGAGCGCTTATGATGCTCTCGGAAAGTATATTGGCTGGCTTTTATTTCGACTGGATGCGCAATAAAAAACAACTGGGCTACCAGGTCGGGACAGGTTACATGCCCTTTAATGAGCAACCTGGCACAGTATTATTCATTCAGTCACCCAATGCCAGTGCCGATGAACTCTACCAGGAAACCCTTAATGCACTGATCCAGTTTCACCAATGGCTAACAGCCATTGATGAACCACAATGGTTGAAGTACAGAAAAAATCTGGAGCGTCAGATTTCGCAAAAAACCATCAACTTCCCGCAAAAATGTCAACGGTACTGGAGTGCAATTGCCAGACCACAGGTAGACTTTCAGCATGAGCTACACCTTAACCATGAAATTGCCAGGCTCAGTCAAGCTGATATCGTGCAGTGGTTCGGGCAGCAGTTTCTCCATAAAAACAGTCATTTTGTTCTATACAGTCCGGGTAAACAAAGCAGTGCAACCACGAGTTTTGAAAAGCCATTGCACACCATTTATCAACATAAATAGGGCCATCGGTTTCGTCGTTCGCGCCCCTCAGTGTTGACAATCACCTTGTCGCCTGATTGTGCATTTGCACCATCGCGGTGAAATAACTGGCAGGTTGCAATAGCGCTGCCTCCAACCTCATTTCGTAACCCTCTGATTAATGGCAGGTATTTTCTTTTTGGCCAGCGCATGACTATGGCACTCAAATTGAAGCACTCAATAGGTTTTTTCCTTCACGGTTTCTGCTGCCGGGCCACGCTCAGCACCCGAAACTGACGCATCATCGAAGCAAAGGAGGTAAATGTGCTATCCAGGAAAACACCACAACTCAGCTCGACGCGGAGTTACCATTGCTATCCACTGCTTCTTATAGCTACTACATCAGGCATTTTATTAAGCTTTTATCTGAGTGGCGCTACTCCATTGTTAGTGACTGCACTTCTCGTCCAATCAGGATTGCTCTATCTGAGCCTAATTTCGCGTCAAAACGCATTAGCTGACACACTAAACCTTATCCAGCAATACGGAAAAACAAAGGCGCAAAGTGAATTGCGCTTTAACTCCGACCTGCAATTCAAAATCAATCTGTTGGCTACCCTTAAAACCTTTTCCAGAAAACTGGAACTGAGCAATGATTCTGTCTCTGAAATATCCCATTCCGCTGAGGAACTTACCCACAATTCAGCGCAACTGGCCACTAACATTCTGCAGCAATCACAAACCACCAGTACCCTGGCGGCCGGTATCAGCGAGATAGAATACACACTGGCTGAAGTCAGTCGTAATATTGCTGATATTCAAAATAGTGTTCAGGCAACCAATGATCTCAGCCAGTCGGGCTCCGCCTCTGTCTCCGAGGTCAGAGCCCACGTTGAGCAGGTAGCCGTACTGTCCAAAGATGCGTTTGCACAGTTGCAAAAGTTAGAAGATCTCACGCTGAATGTCGCTTCCATCACGGATCTGATCAGCGAAGTATCAGATCAAACCAACTTATTGGCGCTGAACGCCGCCATTGAAGCCGCCAGAGCGGGTGAATATGGGCGCGGGTTTTCGGTGGTGGCGGATGAAGTTCGCAATCTTGCCAATAAAACCAATGATTCGGTGCGACAAATTGATGAGCATCTGGCGCAGCTTAAAAAGCAGTCCAAAGTATTGACCTCGGACATGCAGGAGGTGGTACACAATATTGATAATACCGTTTCTGAGGCCGGTAATATCGAATTGCTACTGAGTCAAATCAGTCAGCAGTCTTCTCAAATCAACAGTGATATTCAGGATATTTCAGGTGCCTCTCAGCAACAGCAGACCGCCACCTCCGAAATGTCCAAAAGTATCGAAGAACTGGCCTTAACGGCGCAGCAAAATGGCTATGCCGCTGAACAGGCGGCGCTGATTGCAAAGCATGTCTGGTCATTGAGCAACGACAAAACCATCACCCTTTAACGCTGGTGATAAGGAGCATATTATGTCCTATATTTGGTTCGGCCTATTGCTAACCTCCGTGGTTTCAGGCTTGTATTGGCTACTGCGGCCAAAACCACTGACCGTTGATGTGCAACAGGCGCACCGGCTAAAAACACTGCGTCAGCTAATGTGGTTATTTCAGACTCATCGCGGCAAATCTATCGCCTGGCTGAGCGGAGACACACAGGTATTCGCTGAACTTACCGAAATTGCGCACCGCATTCAAAAGGCAATTAATGACTACAGAAGTACCGAACAGAGCAGTTCATATTGGCTGTCTACGGTAAAGCTGTGGCAACAAATTTCTGAACAATGGCGGAACAACAACGTAGAGGTAAACTTTAAGCAACACAATGCTTTGATAAGGCAACTCATGTATACCATAGAGGACGAATTATCACTGGCGCTGCTCACGCAGAGAAACGAAGATTCAAATGCCGCATCTCAGTCCGGAGGAAACCTGCTATACGTGATTGAGTTTTTAGGGCAAACCCGAGCCATTGGTACCAACGTTACTTCGTCTGGTCGATGTGAAAGTATCACCAAAATTCGGCTTTGTTACTTAAGCCAAAAGCTCAATGAATCAGTGAGCCTGTTGGAAAGCCTGGACACGGGCTTTAAACATCAGGCCCGTCTTATCCCGCCGATATTGCAGTGCGTTCAGGAGCACTTATTACCGGCACAAAACCTGATGTCGACTCAGGAATGGTTTTCCCTGTGCACAGAGAGTATTGATGCGTTATATCGTTATTTCGACCAAACCATATTGAGCCATAACGGGCGAGCAACATCAGAATCGGTGTAATAGCAGTCAGTACTAATCGAGCTAATCCCCTTCCCTTTGTGTTTTCAATTGGATTTATAACGCAAAACGCCCCAAAAATGGGGCGTTTTTAATACAAGGGTCAGTCAAAATTAATAAAACGACTTACCTTCTTTTGCCATGGTTTTCAGGATTTCAGCAGGTGCGAATTTATCACCAAACTGCCCCTGATAATGTTCCAGGCGAGCCACTACGTGACCAATACCAAGACTGTCCATGTAACGGAACGGGCCACCCAAAAACGGCGGGAAGCCAATACCAAAGATAGTACCGATATCGCCGTCTCTGGGGCTGCGTATTACCCCTTCATCCAGACACAGCGCCGCTTCGTTCAGCATCAACAATACACAACGCTCAGCAATCTGCTCGGCACTCATACGCTTAGAGGTTTCGATACCTAATAAACTATACACCGAGGAATCTACTTCTCTACCGGGTTTCTTGCCACTGTAGTTGTACAAGCCCCTGCCATTTTTCTTGCCTTTGCGATCATCCGCGAGCAATTTATCAAACGCGTCAGGTGCCTTAAACCGGTCTCCGAGATCGGCCACCAGGATCGGTGAAATCTTCGCACCCACATCAATTCCTACTTCGTCCAGCAACTTCATCGGACCAACCGGAAAGCCGAACTTCACCAATGCCGAGTCGATATGTTCAATGGGCTCACCTGCCAGAAGCACGTTCGCTGCCTCATTCATATAAGGAGCCAGGATTCGATTAACATAAAAACCGGCACCGTCTTTGACAACAATGGGTGTTTTGCCCTGTTTTTTGGCAAAATCGACCGTCGTAGAGATGGTTTCGTCTGAGGTTTTTTCATGGGCAATAACTTCAGCCAGCGGCATTTTGTCTACCGGTGAGAAGTAATGCAGACCAATTACCTGCTCAGGACGAGCAGCTTTTTCAGCAATCTGACGAATTGGAATCGATGAAGTATTCGATGCAAAAATGGTGGATGCTTTGCAGTGGGTTTCCACGTCGTTCACCATTTGTTGCTTCAGGCCTACATCTTCAAATACCGCTTCTACTATGATATCGGTATCTTTAAAGCCTTCGTAATTCAGTGAGCCGGTAAGCATCGCCATTTGCTTCTGCATTTCTGACTTGCGCATAAACTTGCGCTTTACCTTTTTATTCAGCAGGTCATAGCTGTATTTCATCGCATTGGCGATGCCTTCAGCCCGCACATCTTTAATGCGCACAGGTAACCCGGCTTTGCTGGCAGTGACAAAAGCGATACCACCGCCCATCAGACCGCCACCCAATACGCCGACTTTGTCCAGATTTGCCGGTGCAACACCGTCAACACCGGTTTCTTTTTTCATTTCAGTGGTAGCAAAAAAGATATTGCGCAACTGTTCTGATTCCGGTGTCATAACCAGCTTACCAAAAAACTTAGCTTCCAGCTCATATCCGCGTTTGGTGGCTTTGCCACCGCTGGCTTCCAGAATATCCAGAATATGTTCCGGCGCCGGATAATTGCCTTTGGTTTTACTTATCGTTTGCTTACGAGCCTGTTTAAACAGAATTTGACGCCCCAGGGTAGTGCCTTCAAGGAATTTGTTGGCCCCTTTGAGTACCGGCGGCTTGCGATTCGGCTTCCCTTTCAGAGCGAATTGACGTGCCACATCCAGTAATACACTCTCTGGCACCACGTCATCCACGATACCGTATTTTTTGGCCTGTTTGGGACGCGCCGGTGCACCGGTCAGCATCATTTTCATCGCCTGCTGAATACCTATCAGTGCGGGTAAGCGTTGAGTACCGCCACTGCCAGGCAGCAAACCCAGTTGTACCTCCGGCACACCCAGCTGGGTTTTGGGGCTATCCGTACAGACCCGGTAGTGGCAGGCCAATGCCAGCTCCAGACCACCGCCCAGACAAGGGCCGTGAATAGCGGCTACAAACGGCACCCGAAAGTTTTCCATCCGATCAAAGACTTGCTGTCCGCCTTTTGATAAGGCTTCTGCTTCTTCTGCGGTCTTGCAGGCTGCCAGCATAGTAATATCCGCACCCGCCACAAAAGACGACTTTTTACCACTGGCCAGAACAACGCCTTTAATATCGCTGTCGCTTTCGATGTCATCCAGCATTTTGCTGATTTGATCACCAAACTCCGCTTTCAGGGTATTCATGCTTTCGCCGGGCACATCCATCGTCAGGATGGCAATACCGTCTTCAAATTTCTCTAATGTGAAGGCGCTTTGTACTTGTTCAGTCATTATTTGCTTCTCCAAATCCCGGCTAATTATTCAGTTTCTACGATCATCGCTGCGCCCAATCCGCCAGCGGCACAGGCTGTCAACAGACCGGTTCCACCGCCTCTGCGGTTAAGTTCATTCAGCATTTGCGTGATCATACGTGTACCCGTTGCAGCAAACGGGTGGCCATAGGCAATAGAGCTACCCATGACATTAAACTTGTCCATGTCAATTTCACCCGTTGCTTTGTCCCGGCCTAATTTTTCTTTGGCAAATTTATCGCTGGCAAACATTTTTACGTTAGCCAGTGTTTGTGCTGCGAACGCTTCGTGCATTTCAATCAATGTAAGATCATTGAGGGTCATACCCGCTCTGTCCAGCGCAATAGGTGTGGCATAAGACGGTCCCATCAACATGTCTTCCCAGACATCAATGGCAGAAAATGCGTAACTTTTTATATATCCCAACGGTTTGTAACCCAGGGCTTTTGCTCTGCTTTCTGTCATCATCAGCACTGCAGAAGCACCATCCGTCAACGGGGTTGCATTCGCCGCAGTAACGGAGCCGTATTTTTTATCAAACACCGGACGCAGCTTTTTGTAACCTTCCAGGCTGGAATCAAAGCGAATGTTATTGTCTTTTTCCAACGCGCCTTTATAGGGTTCAGCCCAGGCGGTCATCACTTCACCATCTAACTTGCCATCATTCCAACTGGCTGCGGCATTGCTGTGAGAGCGATGCGCCAACGCATCCTGCTCTTCACGGGATATCTGGTGAGATTTTGCCATCTGTTCCGCCGTTTGCCCCATCGACAAACCGGTTGAGTATTCAGCAACAGCCGGCGGTACCGGCATTAAATCTTTCAGGCCCAGTTTTTTGAAGATGGCCCACTTTTGCCCCAGGGTTTTTGCTTTTTGTGCATCCACCAGGGCGCGCGCTAACTTTTTAGAAACTCCAATTGGCGATACCGACGTAGAGTCCGCACCACCGGCAATGCCCACATCGACAATACCGGCCATCATGGACTCGGCAACATTGACTGTCGCCTGGAAACTGGTGGCACAGGCACGCGACACACTGTAGGCATCCGTGCTGACATTCATCCCGGTACCGAGAACGATTTCCCGGGCGATATTGGGCGCCTCTGGCATCTGGACTACCTGGCCATACACAACTTGATCAACCCATTCTGGTTTGATGTCATTGCGCACCAACATTTCATTGACAACCATTTTGCCTAAATCCAGTGCCGGAATACCGTGAAAATACGTCGCCATTTTTGCGAAAGGGGTTCTTAAACCTGCGACGATGGCAATGCGTTCACCGTCTCTGGTGGTGACAGATTGCTGTTTGGACATGTTACACCTCTGAGTGGTCAGACCTGTTAATTTTTTGTGATTTTAACTTTTTGATTAGAAATTACAATCTAAAGTGGCAAATTCTGTAATATCCGCCCCGGATCAGCAGCTTGTTCAAACTTTCTACATAAGTCGCTCTGTTTGTAACATTGTTTTTCACAGATGGAACCTTATATAGACTGCACGCTCTTATTTTTGGTATCAATGCACACTGGCAGGCAATATTCGAAGTAGCATTGCCAGCCCATTGAGAATAGATTAAATCTGCGGAATTTCCGCTACCTCATTCAAAATAGTAAAAAATTAAGAAAACTATGGCAGCCGAACAGTTCAGAACGTTAAAAACCTATTTAGACTCCCAGGTAATTGGGCAACCGGAATTCACTAAAAATATCCTGATTGCCTTATTGGCCGATGGACATTTACTGGTTGAGGGTCCGCCGGGCCTGGCAAAAACCAGAGCGGTAAACGCGTTGGCAAAAGGCATTGAAGGTGACTTTCACCGTGTGCAGTTTACCCCGGACCTGTTACCTGCCGATTTAACGGGCACCGACATTTACCGACCAGAAACCGGTGAGTTTGTATTCCAGAAAGGGCCACTGTTCCACAACCTGGTGTTAGCCGACGAGATCAACAGGGCCCCCGCAAAAGTGCAGTCAGCGCTGCTGGAAGCAATGGCTGAACAGCAAATTACAGTGGGCAATAAAACCTATCCGCTGTCTTCGTTATTCCTGGTTATGGCTACCCAAAACCCGATTGAACAGGAAGGCACCTACCCGCTTCCGGAAGCCCAGCTTGACCGCTTTTTAATGCACCTGAATGTAGATTACACGGGCGCAGAAACCGAGTTGGAAATTTTGCGACTGACCCGTTCAGAATCGTTAAAGCAAAAAGTAACACCGCCAACGCCACTTACTCAGGAACAAATTTTTAAGGCCAGAGAAGAAGTACTGTCTTTGCATCTGGATGAAAATCTTGAGCGTTATTTGGTGGAAATCATTATCGCAACACGACAGGGTCACAAGTATGATGACAGACTGGTGCGTTGGTTAGAATTTGGCGCCAGCCCACGGGCCACGATTGCGCTTGATAAATGTGCCCGCGCGCACGCCTGGCTAAGCGGCAGAGACTATGTCGGCCCCGATGATATTCAGGCTGTGGTACACAATACCTTGCGTCATCGCATTTTGCTGTCCTATGAAGCGGAAGCTGAGGGTATAACGGCTGATCAGGTTCTGGACCTGATTATTGAATTGGTTCCTGTGCCATAGGAGACAATCGGATGGCACAGTTTGATGTAAATGCCTGGTTGCGGGTTCATCACGCCGACGGCGTCAATGTCGATATGGCGGAGCTGCTCTATTATCGCAGTAAAACCAGTTTATTAAATTTAAACCCCCATAAAACGGTGCAGGCCCGCCTCGCCGGTACCTATCTTACTAAAATGAAAGGTCGGGGTATGGAGTTCGATGAAGCCAGGCATTATCAACCCGGTGATGATATCCGGGCCATTGACTGGCGGGTAACGGCGCGTACCGGAAAAACTCACACCAAATTATTCAGGGAAGAAAAAGAGCGTCCGGTATTTATTCTGGTGGATTTTTCTCATTCTATGCATTTTGGTACCCAGCTATTGTTTAAATCCGTGGCTGCGGCACATTTAGCTTCTCTGATCGCCTGGGGAGCCTCAAAGCGCGGAGATCGTATCGGTGGTCTGGTGTTCAATGAATCTGAACATCGCGAATTTAAACCCATGACTCGACAAAAAGCGGTGTTGTCGTTACTTAGCGGTATCAAAAACCTGCACCAAAATGCCATTTCAGATAATCCGGCACAAACCTTCAGTGATGCCTGTGCCCGCATCAGACGTCTGGCTCGCCCCGGCTCCGCTGTTTTTATTCTCAGTGATTTTTTACATCTGGACAATGCTGCGCAGCGCCATCTGTCACAATTATCACGGCACTGCGAAGTGATGGCCTATCGCATCAGCGACCCATTTGAACATCAGCTTCCCGCAGTCAGAGTAGCGCAAACCGTGGCGGTTACCGATGGTAAAACACGTCAGAACATTACGCTCGGTGAGCAAAGCCAGGCCATGGACTATCAAAAAATACATGCTCAATTGATGAATAATATCTACAAAGAACTGCAGCAATCCCACGTTCGTGTGATTGATATTAACGCCGGGGTTCCCCTGGAAACACAACTGAATCCTTTGCAAAAAATAGCCTGAGGTAACATCAAATTATGCAAGGTATGCCAGTTTCATTACCCGAATCTTTTAGCCAAAACCCACAGGGTGCAGACGTTGGTTTGTGGCCGCTGGCGTGGGGATGGTGGGCACTGTTAGCCCTGTGTCTGATCTTACTGACATTGGGGGTTGTCTGGTGCGTTAAACGAGTCAAACAACAAAAAGCCAAAAAGCAGGCGATAAAGGCGCTGAAAGCCTTGCCATTGGCGCAACAAAACAACTTACAGTACTGTAATCAGATCTTAAAACGAGTGTTTATGAGTTACTTTCCCAGAGGCCAGGTGGAAAGTTTGCACAGTCAGCAATGGACCGCCTTCTTAGCGGCACAATTAAAACCTGCAAAGACGGCAAAATTTCAGGTTTTATTTCAGGCCCTGAATAGCGGTTTATACCGCAGAACGTCCGGGGAACAGGCCAGTACAGGCAGTGAGGACACAACGCAACTGGTGGGCTTAGCGATAGATTACATTAAACTGGCATTACCTCCCGGTAAAAAACAGCTTATAGTTGCAGAAGGAGCCAGTCATGATTGAATTTCTTTGGATTTGGGCCTTTGCACTTTTACCCCTGCCGTTACTGGCGCGACTTTTGCCCGGTAAGAAGGCGCAACAACAAGCCGCATTGATGGTACCGCAGCTCACTCAGGGGATGCAAAGCATCGAAAAGCCGGCTTCGCGCAGTAAAGTTTATATTATTCTGGCGAGCCTGGCCTGGATAGCCCTGGTTACGGCCGCTGCGCGCCCTCAGTGGTTAGGCGATCCCATCAGTATTCCGTCAGAAGGCCGGGATTTAATGCTGGCAGTGGATTTATCCGGCAGTATGGAAATGGAAGACATGGCCATTAACGGCCGAACCGTTAACCGGCTGCAGATGATTAAATATGTGATGGATGATTTTATTGAGCGACGGGTGGGTGATCGCATTGGTCTTATCCTGTTCGGCGACACCGCATATATACAGGCGCCGCTCACCTACGACCGGGAAACTGTTAAAACGCTACTCAGTGAATCCCTGATAAAACTGGTGGGTGAAAGAACGGCTATCGGTGATGCCGTAGGCCTGGCCGTTAAACGATTCCGCAAAAAAGAAGAATCTAACCGGGTCCTCATTTTGCTCACAGACGGACAAAATACGGCAGGCAACCTGGACCCAATGCAAGCCAAGGAACTGGCCGTGGCTGAAGACATTACCATATATACGATTGGTGTCGGTGCCGACCAAATGATAACGCGGGGCTTATTTGGTAACCGCCGCATAAATCCATCGGCGGAACTGGACGAAGGTATGTTGACCGATCTGGCGCAAGCCACTGGTGGGCAATATTTCAGAGCCCGCGACGTTCAAGAACTGGAACAGATCTACAGCACCTTAGATGAGCTGGAACCGATTGCCCGAGAAACCCGACAAATGCGTCCGTTAAAGGCTTTGTTTTATTACCCCCTGGCACTGGCATTGATTATCAGCGCGCTAATGGCGCTGATTCCATTGGTTAAGCGTATTTTCGTTTTCATTGGTGGTCTTTCTCGAGGGGTAGCAACGCGATGAATTACCTTGACATCATTGACAACTTTCATTTTCTCAGACCTCTGTGGTTACTGGCCTTGCTGCCCCTTGCGGTGCTTGTATTGTCATTGCGTAAACAGGCCCGCTCGCAGAGTGGTTGGCAAGGCGTGCTAGCAAATCATTTGTATAACAACCTGATAAGCGGTGAAGCGACGAAAGGCGTTACCCCGCCCTGGGGACTGTTGTTTTGTGGCTGGATGATCGCCTGTTTAGCGTTGGCCGGTCCGACATGGGAACGCCTGCCACAACCTGTGTATCAGGTCAGCAAAGGCAAAGTCGTCATGCTGGACATGTCGATGTCGATGCGCGCTGAAGACATCAAACCAAATCGTTTGGCCCGTACCCGCTACAAAGCCATGGACTTGGTCAGTTTGCTGGAAGAAGGCGAAACCGGTCTGGTGGCCTATGCCGGAGAGGCTTTTGTCATCAGCCCACTGACTTCTGACATTCAAAACCTGCAAGCGTTAATCCCCAGTTTGTCGCCAGAAATCATGCCATCACAAGGAAGCGATGCCCTTTTCGCGCTGGAAACAACCTTCGAACTTCTCAAAAATGCGGGCTATCAAAGTGGCGAAATCTATTGGCTCACGGATGGTGTCGATCTTTCTGAAGTCGCGCCAATCCGCAATTTATTGTCAGACTACGACCACACCATCAACATTCTGGCAATTGGTACCGAAGAAGGCGCCCCTATCAAGGATCTCAATGGCAACTTCCTGAAGGATGCCGCAGGTGCGGTAGTTATTCCCCGGTTGAGAAAATCGGCGCTTTCCACCCTGGCACAAAGCACTGGTGGTCGGTTTGTGATGAGTCGACCTGACGATGCCGATATCAAATATTTAACCGAAGCTTTGTTTGAGCCACAGGAGTCAAAAGAGAGTGAACAGCAAAATAGTTTCGGTGACCAATGGCGAGAATTTGGCCCCTGGTTACTGTTAATACTTCTGCCAATGGCGGCATACAGCTTTCGACGGGGTGTATTGCCCTTGTTACTGCTAACACTGCTGACAGACGCTCATAAACCAGTGCATGCAGACTGGTGGCAGGATCTGTGGCAAACACCAAATCAACAAGGCGCCAAAAGCTTTCAACAGGAACAGTTTGCCGAGGCAGCTGAACAATTTAATGATCCAATGTGGAAAGGCTTGTCGCATTTTAATGGCGGAAACTATGAGGCTGCAGCCGAAGTCTATTCAGCGCTGGATACCCCTGATGGCAATTTTGCTTTGGGCAACAGTCTGGCGCAATTGCAGCAATATCCACAAGCCATAGCCGCCTTTGAAAGAGTTTTGGAGTTGGCTCCGGAATACCCTAACGCCGCAGAAAACAAAAAATATCTCGAAGATTTGATGCAACAACAAGAGCAACAGAATCAAAACTCCGAAAACACTGAACAGAATGAGCAACAGCAAGATCCTCAGCAACAGAACCAGCAAGATGGTCAAAATGGCGAATCGCAGCAACAAGAGCAACAGCAGGAACAACAAAGCGAGTCGCAACAATCCGAAGACGCTGAAGCGCAAGAGACTTCAGAACAGCAACAAAGCGATCCCAATCAGGAGGCGGCTGAGCAACAACAAACTGAACAGCAGCAAACAGAAGAGCAACAGCAATCTCAGCAGGAACAATCTGGTTCCGAACAGGAGATGCAGGAACAACAAGCTCAGTTACAAGAACAACCTGAATTAACTGATGAACAGAAAGAACAATTACAGAAAATTGAAAACTGGTTGCGCAAGGTTCCTGATGATCCGGCATTTTTGCTAAAGCGCAAAATGTTGCTTGAGCAAAAGCGTCGGCAACGACAACGACTTCCCAACTCACAACAAAAAAATTGGTAGATCATGCGAGTTAACATTTCCAATCCCATATTATGCATACTTTGCCTGGTTATCTTTTGGGCTAATACGGCTTTAGCCGCGCCAACGGAAGCCTCCGCCACTGTAGATAAAAATCCGGTTATGGTAGAAGAATCGTTCCGATTAACGGTGACAGTAAATGATGATGTACCCGGCGACGAATTTGACAGTTCACCGCTTTTACAGGACTTTGTCGTAGGACGTACCAGCGTTAGCCGTCAGACACAAATGATCAACTTCGATACCACGCGCTCGACCGTATGGACGACCACGTTAATGCCAAGACAGGCCGGACAATTTACCATTCCGGCTCTGCGGGTGGCAGGACTTACCACAGCACCGATTCAGGTTCAGGTAGTGCCTGTGTCTAATGCAACTCAGGCGCAAAACAGAGACATTTATATCACCGCCGAAGTGGAGAAAGCCTCGGTGTTTGTGCAGCAGCAAATCAAATACACTACCCGCCTGCATCTGGCCGTTGATTTACAAAGTGGCAGTTTGAGCCAACCCGAATTACCCGGGGCAGATATCGAGCAGGTAGGTAAAGATCGAGAATTTACCGACATTATTAATGGCAAGCGCTATCGAATTATTGAGCGTACCTTTTCAATCATTCCCAATAGCAGTGGCGAGTATACTATTCGCGGTCCGTTATTTGACGGTGAAGTCATCGACAACAATCGTCAATCCTTCGGCTTTTTTAATCGCACCCGCAATGTACAGCGCATTGCTAAAGATGTAGACGTTGAAGTGTTACCAATCCCGGAAGGGTACAATGAACACTGGCTACCGTCTGAATTCGTGCAGCTCACCGAAGAGTGGCAAACCTCTGACAATGAGTTTCGGGTGGGAACGCCGGTGACCCGAACCATTACACTGACAGCGGTAGGCGTTACCGAAACCCAACTGCCTGAACTGGACACACTTTACCCACCGTCGATGAAGGCGTATCCGGATCAAGCAGAAACCGCACGTGTACAACGCAACGGGACAATTGTGGCGCAACGAACGGAAACAGTGGCCCTCATCCCTAACGAAGAAGGCACAATGATAATCCCGGAAGTTACCCTGAAATGGTTTAATGTGGTCACTAAAGAAACCGAAGTGGCCCGCTTACCCGCGCGAAGCATTGAGGTACTTGCCCCCGCCAGTGCACCTCAGGCACTCCCTGACAGTCCGAAAGTCAATCCGGTAACTCCACCCGCAACAGTAACCGAATCGCCCCTGGCCGCCATACCCATGAGCAACGCCTGGTGGTCTGTCAGTAGTTGGGCGCTGTTAGTGTTGTGGCTGCTGACGTTACTGATATGGTGGCTATCTGCACGGCAGAGAGTCACATCCGTTAAAACAGAAAGCACCCCATTACGTGTACAAAAACCCTACTGGCAAGAACTGCAAAAAGAATTGATGCGCAATAAAGTCGACGTCAATAAGGTGAATGGCCTATTGCCGGGCTGGTTAGCTAGTCTATCCGGTTTAAACAATGTGTCGGTATATACCCACCTTGAGCGACTGGACAACCGCCAGTTAAAAGTCGCTATTGATAACTTTTTTAAGCATTATTTCGGACAGTCGGGTCAGACCTCGGAAAAGCAAGTATTGAAAGCGCTGTTGTCGGAAGCACAGAAGGTGGAAAAACAACAGCGACAATACCGCACGAAAGAAAAGCAACAATTAGCCTCTCTGTATCCCACCCGTTAACTGGGTTTTACCGGGTGATATCGATATGACAGTAACAACAGAAACTATTTTTGCGCTATTAGCTTAAAACAGCGTACTATCGGTGCTTTATTTATCTCTGTCCCGGTAACACGTTGGCCGGGCTTTATCGGGCGTTGTAAGCAATGTTTTACAACTTCTAACGAAATTATAAAAATTGTGAAGTATTCACGAAATCAAAACAAAATTTAAACGGTCACAATGAATACGCAGGAAAAGCAACAAAAATATGAACAGCTGGTTCGCGACATGCACGCAGATGTGTACCGTTACGCTTACTGGTTGATCAAAGACAAAGCCATTGCCGAGGATGTTGTTCAGGAAACCTTTTTAAGAGCCTGGAAATCACTGGACTCATTAAAAGACGATAAGGCTGCAAAAGCCTGGTTGATAACCATACTGCGCCGCGAAAATGCGAGACGCTTCGAGCGTAAGCAATTCGATTTGGTGGATATGGACGATGTTTCTTTGGCAGATGATGGCCCAATGCATGAAACCCAAATAGAACACGGTGAACTGCACAAATTGATGGAAAATTTAAGCGAGGAATACCGGGAGCCTTTAATGCTGCAGGTGATCTTTGGGTACAATGGTGAAGAAATCGCACAGGAACTCAGCTTAAACAAAAACACAGTAATGACAAGATTATTCAGGGCTCGCAATCAATTGAAAGAAGCGCTGGAAAAAGGTGAGAAGTAAGAGATGTCTTTGAATACAGACAATGACAAAATTCGTCAATCCATCATGGCTGATCCAGCCACTAGTGACGCGGAAATAACGGCGGCAATAAACGCTGATGAAAACCTGAAAGAGTTTCAGATTGCTATGTTGGAACTGGATAAAGCGATAAAAGAAACCAGTGAAGTAGCTGTCCCTGAAGGTTTGATGGACAAACTGTTGCACATTCCACAAAGCGATGCTGCAGAAACTCCAACAGCAGAGGAACAGCCGGAAACGAAACAGAATAAGGTTGTTGCACTGAGCAGCAAGCGAAACCACATAGTGCAATTGGCACTGGCTGCCAGTATCGCTTTTGCTGTGGGTCTGAGCTTTACCCTGTTTAATCAAAACCCGGATATCCGTTCCGGCGCCGACCTGGCACTTGCGCATATGTACCATGAGCGAGCCTATACCCAACGGGTATCCAGAGAAGTTTCACTGGAAGAAGTTAACACCAAGTTGGCGACTTTTGGCGGTGAAATGCTCAATGCAATTGGTCAGGTGACGTATGCCAATTTCTGCTTTTTTGAAAGCCAGAAAAGTTTACATCTGGTCATGCACACCGAATCCGGGGATATTACCTTGTTTGTAACCCCTAGAGATTTAAAAAATGAGATAGACAGTCAGTTTCAGGACGATGCCTACGAAGGCAGAAGTTGGAAAATGCAGGAAGCAGATATCACTATCATTGGTGAGAAAGGCAAGCTCAACCCGGAACTGGAAACCCGAATTCGACAATCCATGCAGTTTTCGGCCTGACCTCACCGAGCAGCTTCATATTAAAAAATCCGCTTAAGGCGGATTTTTTGTATATTGCGATAAGCACCGAAACAAAATTGCCTCTGAACTGGATTTTTACCTGCGTTCAGTGTCATGATGTAACAATAAAAAGAATAATCGGACAATTGAATGGACCCTTATCTACTACTCGCCCTCGCCCTATATTTCTGCGCCATGCTGGCCATTGGACTCTTCGCTTTTAAAACTAATGATGCCTCTGTTTCTGGTTTTTTACTGGGCGGCCGTAAAGTAGGCCCGGCGGTTACGGCATTGTCTGCGGGTGCCTCGGATATGAGTGGCTGGATGTTGATGGGCTTGCCCGGTGCCATGTATCTGAGTGGCTTATCCAGTAGCTGGATTGCCATTGGTCTGTTAATTGGTGCCTGGTGCAATTACACCTTTGTTGCGCCGAGACTGCGTACCTACACTGAGGTGACCAACTCCCTTACCATACCGGACTTTCTCGAGCGTCGATTTGAAGATAATTCACGGATTCTGCGCATTGTCTCCGCCATGGTTATTATTACCTTTTTTGCCATTTACACTACCTCAGGTGTCGTTGGTGGCGGTAAATTATTTGAAAGCGCTTTTGAACTGCCCTATGAGTTAGGACTATATATCACAGCCGGTATCGTGGTGATCTATACCCTGTTTGGCGGCTACCTGGCGGTAAGTATGACCGACTTTGTACAGGGCTGTATCATGTTTGTCGCTCTGATCATGGTGCCTGTTGTGGCCATCTTTGAACTGGGCGGCAGTACAGAAACCAGCCAGTTAATTCAAACCGCAAATAGTGAAGCTTTTAACTTAATCAACGGGGTTTCCCTGCTGGCGATTTTGTCCAGCATGGCCTGGGGACTGGGCTATTTTGGCCAACCCCATATCATCGTGCGATTTATGGCCATTTCCAGTGTAAAAGATCTCAAAGTCGCCCGCAAAATCGGCATGAGCTGGATGTTAGTCACGTTAATTGGTGCGCTGGCAGTTGGCCTAACCGGTCTGGCCTACGTACATAAAACCCAGTTACCACTTTCCGATCCGGAAACTATCTTTATCGTTTTATCCAACACCTTGTTTCACCCGTTCATTTCCGGCTTTTTATTGGCGGCAATTTTGGCAGCCATTATGAGTACGGTCTCCTCGCAACTGCTGGTAACATCCAGCTCGCTGGCAACGGATCTGTACCATGAATTTATCAACAAAGACGCGCCACAAAAACAGGTACTTTTGGTGAGCCGTATCAGTATTTTCCTGGTGGCTGCGTTGGCGATATTTATCGCTCATGACAGAGATAGCTCTATCTTGTCGTTAGTTTCCAATGCCTGGGCCGGCTTCGGTGCTGCATTTGGGCCTTTAGTATTGTTTAGCTTATTCTGGAAAAAAACCACCAGAGCTGGCGCAATAACCGGCATGCTAACCGGTGCCATCACGGTTCTCTTCTGGATTTATGCGCCGGTTGGACCGGAAGGAGCAACAATGAGCGCCTACCTGTATGAGATTGTCCCGGGCTTTATCGTGGCGACCTTGTCTATATGGCTGGTGAGTTTATACAGTCAGGATTCTTCAGAGTCCATGCAACAAGATTTTATGAGTATGCAAAAAAACCTTTAATATCCTGTAGATGGAAATTGACTCGACTCAAGTTATCACTACAATGAAATCACCTGCAACCGTGGCGACCATTAAATTCCCCTGTTGCAGGGTTAGCGTATGACAGCCGGATAAAGGACCAAAAGCATGGCATTTTATGCAGCACGCCAGCCCATCTTGGATATAAATAAATCTGTATATGCCTATGAACTCTTGTTCAGGGAAAGTCTGAAAAATGTATTTCCAGACGTATGTGAAAATGAGGCCACCTCAAAAATGATTGATGGCCTGCAAACCAATTTGGGACTGGATACCTTAACCCAAAATAAGCTGGCCTTTATCAACTTCACCCACGATACGCTAATCGACCGTTACCCACTGCTCTTGCCCAATGATCAAGTGGTTGTAGAAGTGCTGGAAACCGTCAGACCCGGTAAGAAACTGCTGGCTGCCGTTAAAGAGATCAAAGAACAGGGCTACATAGTGGCACTGGACGATTATGTCCATGAGCCCGTCTGGAAACACTTTTATCCCTATACCGATATTATAAAAATTGACTGGCAAGCCATGACGGTTGATGAAATCAAAGAAGTCATAACGGCGATTGAAGAATACCCGCAAATTAAGTTGTTGGCGGAAAAAGTAGAAACCCACGAAGATTATCAGACAGCGGTCGACTTAGGGTTTTCCTATTTCCAGGGGTACTTTTTCAGTAAACCTGAAGTATTGAAAGGTTACTCGCTGCAACCTTCTCAGTTAGCACTGGCGCAACTCATGTCAGAAATGGCCGAAGAAGAGCCAAACATTAATAAAATTACGCGTGCTTTCGAAATTGACGTCAACATGTCATTTAAGCTGCTCAAGTACGCGCAATCTTCCTTGTTTAACCGTACCCAGCAGGAAGTCAGCAACATTAAACAGGCTATTGTGGCCATCGGTCTGCAAGAATTACGTCGCTTTGTTTCCCTGATGTTTACCGCACAATTTAAAACTGACAAGCCGCATGAACTGACGGTGATGTCTCTCACCCGGGCACGGTTTTGCGAGTCCATTGCCGCCCTACCAGGACAAAAAGTGGATAAGTCATCCGCCTTTTTGGTGGGACTGCTGTCGCTTTTAGATGCGATGCTGGACACCAGCATTGAAGAACTTTTAGAGAAGCTTCCGTTAGCCGAATCGATAAAAACGGCACTGATTAAAGGCGAAGGACTGATGGCTGACTATATCAATCTGGTTCGTCGCTATGAGAAAGCAGAATGGGAAGAAGCCTACTTTATTTCCATGAAGATCAATGCCGATTCAGATCGCACAGCCAACAGTTTTGTGGAAGCGCAAACCTGGGCAACAGAAAGAGCTGAGTTTTCGAAGTAGCTCAGAATGTGTATCTTATTATTTTTGGGATTGAATTAGTCCAAAAAATCATATTTTAACCTGTCATATTGTGTTAAAGTTCTAAGCATATAATTCTTTAATATATTAGTTATAAGCTAGAATTTTTTAGGCTCAATATGTCATCACAAATTCCTTCTTTAACTCACCTCAGACAACTTGAGGCTGAGAGTATTCATATTTTCCGTGAAGTAGCCGCAGAGTTTGAAAACCCTGTCATGCTCTATTCGGTCGGCAAAGACTCCTCGGTACTATTGCATTTGGCCCGTAAAGCCTTTGCCCCCGGAAAAATCCCCTTTCCTTTGATGCACGTTAATACCACGTGGAAATTTAAGGAAATGATCGAATTTCGGGACAGAATGGCTGAAAAGTATGGTTTCGAACTGATCAGTTATACCAACCCTGAAGGGGCAGACAACAAAGTAACGCCCTTCACCCATGGCAGTGCCAAATACACTGACATCATGAAAACGCAGGCGTTAAAGCAGGCCCTGGACAAGTACCAGTTTGATGCCGCATTTGGGGGTGCTCGCCGGGATGAAGAAAAATCTCGCGCCAAAGAAAGGGTTTTTTCCTTCCGTGACAAAAATCACCGTTGGGACCCGAAAAACCAGCGTCCGGAGCTGTGGAACATTTACAACGCTCAGATAAACAAGGGCGAAAGCATTCGGGTATTCCCCATGTCAAACTGGACCGAGCTGGATATCTGGCAATACATCTACATGGAAAATATTGATATCCCCAGTTTGTATCTGGCCAAACCCAGACCGGTTGTGGAACGAGACGGCGTTAAAATTATGGTAGACGATGAACGTATGCCGTTACTTGAGGGTGAAGAACCTCAAATGCTTTCGGTGCGATTCCGTACCCTGGGTTGTTACCCCCTTACCGGCGCAGTCGAATCGACTGCCAGCACATTACCGGAAGTTATTCAGGAAATGCTGTTGACCAAAACGTCGGAAAGACAAGGCCGGGTTATCGACCATGATTCTGCCGGTTCAATGGAGAAGAAAAAAATGGAGGGTTATTTCTGATGAGTCGCGATATCGTGTGGCACGAGCACAAAGTTGATAAAAACAGCAGAGCAAAACAGAATAAGCAAAAGCCCTTGGCCATTTGGTTTACCGGGTTAAGTGGTTCAGGCAAATCCACGTTAGCCGGGTTGCTGGAACAAAAGTTACAGGCTGAAGGAAAACACACCTATCTACTGGACGGTGACAATATTCGTCATGGTTTATGTGGTGACCTGGGTTTTTCAGACAAAGACCGGGTGGAGAATATTCGCCGTATCAGTGAAGTGGTGAAGTTATTTGTAGACGCCGGGCAAATTGTACTTACCGCCTTTATCTCACCTTTCAAAGCTGATCGCGCTTTCTGCCGGGAATTACTGGACACACAGGAATTTGTAGAAGTATTCGTAGATGTGCCACTTGAGATCTGTGAACAACGCGATCCCAAGGGACTCTATAAAAAAGCCCGTGCCGGTGATATCAAACACTTTACCGGATTGGATAGCCCTTACGAAGCACCGCTTTCTCCGGAGATTCACCTGAAAGTTAGCGACCAAACTGCAGAAGCCGTGACCGAAGACTTATACCAACAATTACTGCAAAAAGGATTTATTTAAGTGAGTATTTCTGAACAATTAGACACACTCCTGGAGCCCGTGATTGATATCACCCGTTCAGCGGGTGACGCCATTATGGAAATTTATCAGAAAGACTTCTCTATCTACGAAAAATCCGATGAAAGCCCGTTGACTGAGGCGGATTTGGCTGCTCATAAGATTATTGTGCAGCGTCTGGCTGACATTTCAGACTACCCCATACTGTCCGAAGAATCAGCGGATATCAGTTGGCAGGAAAGACAAACCTGGCAAACTTATTGGCTGGTAGATCCGTTAGACGGCACAAAAGAGTTTATTAAAAAGAATGGTGAATTCACCGTGAACATTGCCCTGATACACCAGGGAAGTCCGGTGCTTGGTGTAGTTAACGCCCCTGCCATTAACGAGATTTATGCCGGCGTTATTGGTGGTAGCTGTTTTAAAGAGCACAGCGACAAGAGCCGAAATGCGTTGCAACCGGCTAATTCAACACAGGCGCAACAACTCAAAGTGGTTGGTAGCCGTTCTCACCAAAGCCCCGAAATTGCAGGGTTTCTGGAAGCGCTGGGCAAAGACAGCGAACTGGTCGCAATGGGGAGTTCATTGAAATTATGTTTGGTGGCCGAAGGTAAAGCACACCTGTACCCTCGCCTTGGCCCAACCTCTGAGTGGGATACTGCCGCAGCACATGCGGTCGTGAATGCGGCCGGTGGTAAGGTAACTCTGATGCAGCAAAATGATGCTGGCATCTGGCAAGACTCCGGAGACGAGTTGCTCTACAACCAAAAAGAATCTGTTTTAAACCCCTATTTTTTAGTGAGTGCATAAACGATGCATAACGAAAACGAATTACTTCAAAAAGATGTATTAGCGTATCTTGAACAACATGAGCAAAAAGACCTGCTTCGATTTTTAACCTGCGGTAGCGTCGATGATGGTAAGAGCACTTTAATTGGTCGCCTGCTGCACGACTCCAAAATGATCTATGAGGATCAACTTGCCGCCGTTGTTAAAGACAGTAAAAAAGTGGGAACAACCGGTGAAAAGGTTGACCTTGCATTACTGGTAGATGGTCTGCAATCGGAACGAGAGCAAGGTATTACCATTGATGTTGCCTACCGTTATTTTTCTACGGATAAGCGCAAATTCATCATTGCGGATACGCCCGGGCACGAACAATATACCCGCAACATGGTAACAGGCGCTTCCACCTGTGATCTGGCTATCATTTTGGTAGATGCCAGACACGGCGTTCAGGTTCAGACTAAACGTCACTCTTTCCTGGTTTCGCTACTGGGCATCAAAAATATTGTGGTTGCCATCAACAAGATGGATTTGATGGATTACAGACAAGACGTGTTCGAAAAGATCCGTTCTGATTTTAAGGCCTTCTCGAAAGATCTGGCCTTTGAAGACGTCAACTTTGTGCCTATTTCGGCCCTCAATGGCGACAATGTCGTTAACCCTTCCGAACATCTGAGTTGGTATCAGGGTGCGCCATTGATGCAAATCCTCGAAACTATCGAAATTGACCGCAATAAAAACAAAGAAGACTTCCGCTTTCCGGTACAGTATGTAACGCGTCCAAACCTTAATTTCAGAGGATTTGCAGGTACTATCGTATCCGGTGAAATTAAGATTGGCGACCAGATTACGGCACTGCCATCCGGTAAAACATCGAAGGTGAAATCCGTTGTAACGTTTGATGGCGATTTACAATATGCTCACACGCCGCAAGCCGTCACCCTGACGTTAGAAGACGAAATTGATATTTCCCGCGGAGACATGATCGTCAAATCCGACAATCAACCGCTGAATTCTGACACCTACACAGCGCATCTGGTGTGGATGGCTGAAGAAGCCTTAATGCCTAACAAGCAGTATGCGATTAAGTTTGCAACGAAAAAAGTAACGGGTAGTATTTCATCCATTGAACACAAAATTGATGTTAATACCCTGGAAAAGAGTGACGCTGTACACCTGGAGTTAAATGAAATTGCCGAAGTACAACTCAAATTAACCGAATCAGTGGCTGCAGACCCTTATACCCTAAATCGCGCCACCGGTGCCTTTATTGTTATTGATCGTATCTCAAACGCCACAGTGGGATCCGGGATGATAATTAAAGCCAATGAATCTCAAAAAAGCGCCGATTCGCAGGACTTTTCCGAATTTGAGCTTGAGTTTAATGCTTTAGTGCGCAAACATTTCCCTCATTGGCAGGCAATTGATATCTCGCAACTCAAAAAATAAGGTGATATGGAGTTAAATCAAATACTGGTACTTGGCATATTCCTGAGTACCATTTTGGGACTGGTATTTTCGAGTCGAAGTCCCAGCCTTATTTTTACCCTGGCGACAATGTCCCTGTTAATCACAGGGACATTATCTATGAGTAATGTACTGGGTAACCTGAGTAACAAAGGACTGGTTATTCTGGTGCTTTTACTATTGGTCAGTATTGGCGTAGATAAATCCCGGGTTATGAAAACGCTGGCGCGCAAGCTCATCACAGCAAACAAGCGTCTTTCAACTATAAAAGTCATCGTAATATCCTTTTTTAGCTCAGCCATTCTCAACAATACTGCCGTGGTTGCAACCCTGACCGGCCCATTGATTCACAACCAGCATATCGCCCCTTCCCGCTTGCTCATTCCCTTGTCTTATGCGGCTATTTTAGGTGGCACAGTTACGCTGATAGGCACTTCGACGAATCTGATCGTAGACAGCTTTTTAATTGAACATGGGCAACCAGGATTTCAGTTCTGGGACTTTACACTGTATGGATTAACCGCCGGATTAACCTGTTGTGTGCTCATTTTCCTGCTCCAAAAGCTCTTGCCTGAGCTTGAGCCCAGAGCAAATGAGTTTAAAAACTACATCATTGAGGCAAAAGTTGAGGAAGATTCGCCACTGGTGGGGAAAACCATCGAGGACAATCACCTCAGAAACCTGCCCGAACTATTTTTAGTGGAAATTGTACGAAAACGGCAGTTAATCAGTCCGGTGCATCCGGAAACCATGATTCAGGCCGGTGACAAATTAATATTTTCGGGCAATATTGAACGTGTTGACAGTCTTGATCACTTGCCCGGATTGAGTTTTTTTGCAGACAGTAACGGCCTGTTAAGAGAAAATCTCACAGAGGTTATTATTACTAACCGCGCACCAATAATAGGAAAAACGCTTAAATCTGTGGGTTTCCGCTCTATGTTTGACGCCGCGGTAATGGGTGTTCGACGAGACGGTGAAAGGCTCAGTGGTAAGCTGGGGGAAATCAAACTCAAAGCCGGTGATTTTCTACTGTTAGCCACAGGAGCAGACTTTAAAACCCGCCCCAATCTGAACAATAACTTCTTTTTACTCAACGAATTGAAGGTAGAAAAGAAGCTGGATGGCTGGCAAGATATTCTCGCTGTCGGAGGATTTTTACTCTCTGTCGCATTGGCCGCCTTTAATATATTAGCGTTAGAACTCACCCTTATTTTTTTACTGGTAACCTTGGTGCTAACTAAGGTAGTCACCAGCAATGAACTAAAACGCAGCTTACCCACCAATTTGATAATCGTTATCGTCAGTGCTCTGTCTCTTTCCAGTGCCCTAGAAAGTACCGGCACGATAGATTTGTTCACAGAGGCACTGCAACCACTGTTGCTGAATGCATCACCATTTGCCGTGCTGGTTACTGTGTATCTGTGTACCCTGTTATTAACCGAACTAGTCACTAACAATGCGGCTGCAGCCCTGATGTTTCCATTTGCCTGGGGGATCAGTGCGGCAATGAATTTACCCATCATGCCCTTTGCTCTGGCAGTGGCCTTTGCCGCCAGTGCCAGCTTTATCTCACCCTGGGGCTACCAAACCAACTTGCTGGTTTTTAGTGCCGGCGAATATCGGTTCAGAGATTTTGTCAAAATAGGGTTCCCTATCTCGGTCTGCTTTTCTGCCATTGTGCTGTTTATGTTAAAGCTTCAATATGGCTTTTAACAGATCCCAGGTTTAATGACTGTTCAACGCGAAGTCTTGTACAAAAAAATGCTCGTTAGTGCAATCTAAGTGGCACTAAACCAACATCACCAACCCGAACGCCAATGCAGATACTTTTGTAAAAAACAACTATTCTGTAGCTTTATTACATAAATCCAGTTCCTGCGGAAATAAACCTCCCGGTAGCAATTCAAGCCAAATCCTGTAAACCCACCATTAAATTGCACAAAGCGTAATCAAAGACACTCGCAGGCCGCAGATATAAATAGCTCCGACAAAAATATCCGGACAAAAATCTACCTGATAATGTTATTTTTTAGTGTCGTTTCCAAATAATTTGAATTACATTTGATTACATTATGACTAATTTTGTAATCTTTTATTTACATAAGCTTACTTTTTTTAATCTTTTAAAAATCCTGCAGACCAACAAACACAACGTCTCCCACTTAATTCAGAAAAACAACAGAAATATTTAGGTGTTTATTCTTCCCATTCCTTCATTCTATTTACAGTGCATTTTCACAGTGATAAAAACTTTGTTCGAAATTAATTTACCCGGACATCAGGTCTGATCAGTCAGAAAAATCTAAAAAGATTCGGGGTGTTATTTTCGTACAAAAAACAACAAGTGTTTAAGGAAACAACAATAATGAAATTCAATAAAACTACGGTTGCTTTGCTTTGCGCCGCCACTCTTGGCGCAACAGCTCATGCAGCACCAATGACAGTTGCAGAGCAAAAAGCATCAGCCCATGACCAAAACGCAAAACCCACCGGTTTTGCGCAATGGCGTGCAGAACAAAAAAGACAAAAGTACGCTGATACTACTGACCAAATCGTCGTTAAGCTTCGTAGCTCAAATGACGTTACTGCGTTAAAGATGGCTGGCGAAACCAGCAATACTATGAGTAAGGAAACCAACCGTACCGGTGAGACCAGCCTTGCTGATCGCGGTCAGAAAATTATGATGGATTTTGCTTTCAGAGCAGGAACCCCACTCTCTTTTGTAAAAAGTCACGGACAGGACAGTGTCGTTTTAAAGCTGCCTGCTGAATTGCATGTTAATGATGTTGATTTTATCACTTCAAAATTAGCCAGCTCAGCTTATGCCTCAAGAGCGGAGAAGAACCCTAAACGTTGGCCAATGGCTGAAAACTCTCCCTGGGGTATTGCTAACGTACAGGCCGACCAGGTAAGCGACGCAAGCGCAAGTAACACGACAGTTTGTATTATTGATTCAGGTTACGATATCACTAATCCGGATCTTGCAGCTAATAATGCCTCTGGTACTAACGACAGTGGTACTGGTCAATGGTCAACACCAGGTGGCTCGCACGGTACTCACGTTGCCGGAACCATTGCCGCAGTTAATAATAATGAAGGCGTTGTCGGTGTGTTACCTAACACCAATGTCAATCTGCACATAATCAAAGTATTCACCGCGTCTGGCTGGGCTTACAGTAGTGACCTGGTTGATGCCATTGACGATTGTCAAACGGCTGGTGCTCAGGTGGTTAACATGTCACTGGGTGGCCCAAGCTCTACCACTTCAGAAAGCAATGCCATGCAGGCTTTTGAAAATGACGGTATGTTGTTAATTGCTGCTGCCGGTAACGATGGCGACTCGACTCATTCCTACCCTGCATCGTACGATGCGGTTGTCTCTGTTGCTGCCGTTGACGAATCTGGTCTGCACGCTGAGTTTTCTCAGTACACCTCTCAGGTAGAACTGTCAGGTCCGGGTGAGGCAATTTTATCTACTGTGGGCGTGGGTGATGGCCGTCAGGGCTTTATCACTTATAACGGTTCGACCACCGGTGATGACCGCGTCCTGCCGCAATCGCGTTATGTACAACAAGGTGGTAACTACGTTATTACAAACGTAAATGGCACTGTATCTGGCGAACTGGCCAGTTGTAGCATGAGCGCCGGTAACTATAGTTGTGGCAATATGTCAGGCAAAATCTGTATTGCCGAGCGTTATGAGAACCAATCTGGCTCTAACTATCCGGAAATCGATCCCGCCGAAGCCTGTGCCAACGCTGGTGCTGAAGGTGTTATCGTATACAGTAACTCGGCTCGCCCGGGCTTACAAAATCCTTTCCTGGTTGATGGTAACAGTGCAGTCGACATGCCAACAGTGTCGGTAAACCGCGCATTAGGTCAAAGCTTACTGGCTAACGTTGGCAGCAACGCAACCCTGGAAGTTCGTGGCAACACGGATTATGCGTATTACAACGGTACGTCTATGGCAACACCACATGTTGCAGGGGTAGCGGCACTGGCATGGAGCAACAATCCTACCTGTAGTGCAACCGAAGTTCGTAATGCTTTGAAGCAAACTGCCCTGGATCTGGATTCTTCAGGTCGGGACAATCGCACCGGATGGGGTCTGGTTCAGACTAAAGCGGCTTCTGACTATATGGCGGCAAACTGTACTGGCTCTGGCGGCGGCTCAGGTGGTGGTTCAGGTGAAACTGAACTGACTAACGGAGTTGCAGTAACTGGTCTTTCTGGTTCTACGAACGATGAGCAGGTATTCACTCTGGATGTACCGGCAGGTGCCACTGATTTAGAGTTCACTATGTCTGGTGGTAGCGGTGATGCCGACTTGTATGTCAGCTTTGGTTCTGAGCCAGGCACGTCTAGTTACGATTGCCGTTCATGGAACTCAGGTAACTCTGAAAGCTGTACCATCAGCAACGTACAAACGGGTACTTACTACGTGAAGGTTCACGCCTACTCAACTTACAGCGGCGCTTCACTAACCGGTAGTTTCACTGACAACAGTGGCGGTGGTTCCGGTGGTCAGGGTAGCTCTGGTGAGTTGACTGATCTGTCTGCTTCTCGTAACAACTGGTTGCATTACACCTTTGACATGCCAGCGGGTATGAGCACAGCTGACTTCAGCATTTCTGGTGGCACTGGTGACGCTGACCTGTACATAAGAAAAGGGGCACAGCCAACTACCAGCAATTATGATTGCCGTCCTTATGAATCAGGTAACAACGAAACCTGTACATTTACAAACCCAGGACAAGACACCTGGCATATCAGCATCCGCGCCTACCGCACCTTCTCAGGTGTGACGCTGAGCTGGGATGTACAGTAAGGGAAAATCATCCCCTGGATAACTCGTCAAGGATGACGTTTTTTTGGATAGAAAAAAGCCGCGATAACAATATCGCGGCTTTCTTGTATTAGCTTAACAGAGCGCTGTTTTCAGGTGCTATCCTCTGCGCCAGGTAGTACCACCAGGCCCATCTTCCAATACCACATTTAACGCGTTTAGCTCGTCTCTGGCGGCATCAGCTTGCGCCCAGTCTTTGGCTGCTCTGGCATCATTGCGCTTTTTGATAAGTGCTTCAATCATTGCCGCCTCATCATCATTACCAGCCCCACCCTGCAAATAAATTTCAGGTGACAATTGTAAAAAGCCCATCACATTTCCAAGGAATTTCAGGGTTGCCGCCAGACTTTGTTTTACCGTATCGCTTTGTGCGCGATTAATATCTTTTGCCAGTTCAAACAACACCGCAAAAGCCTCAGGAGTATTAAAGTCGTCATCCATAGCAGCATCGAACTTTGCCAGGTAACTCTGCACACACTCGGTAGTGTCGGTTATTTCGACACCGCGTAATGCCGTATACAAACGCTCTAACCCGGCTTTAGCCTGCCTGATATTGTCTTCTGAATAATTCAGCTGTGAACGATAATGTGCCGACATCAGGAAATAGCGCAACGTTTCAGCATCGTATTGCTGTAACACGTCTCGCAATGTAAAAAAGTTGCCCAATGATTTAGACATTTTTTCCTGATTTACCTGCACCATTCCGGTATGTACCCAGGTATTAACGTAAGGTGTATCAAACGCACAGCAAGACTGAGCAACCTCATTTTCATGATGTGGGAATATCAAATCCGAGCCGCCGCCGTGAATATCGAAGTGCTCTCCCAAATGTTTGTGATTCATCGCAGAACATTCAATGTGCCAACCTGGTCGCCCGGTTCCCCATGGAGATTCCCATCCCGGCTCTCCGGGTTTAGCCATCTTCCACAACACAAAATCCAGCGGTGCGCGCTTTGAGCTTTCTACTTCCACCCGGGCACCGGCGTTCAGCTGTTCCAGATCCTGTTTACCTAACTTGCCATATTCTTTGTAGGTGCCCACTTCAAACAAGACATCGCCGTTGTCAGCCTGATAGGCATGGCCTTTATCCACCAAACGCTGAATCACCGCGATGATCTCATCCATATGAGTGGTCACTCGCGGCTCTATATCCGCAGGTAACAGGCCAATACTGTCAAAATCTTTGTGCATTTCCGCAATGGTTTGCTCAGTGAATTGCGCAAGATCTTCGCCACGCTCATTGGCGCGTTTGATAATTTTATCGTCTACGTCGGTAATGTTACGCACATAGTTAACTTCATACCCTTTGTGGCGCAGATAACGCACCATCAAATCAAAACTTAAATAGGTGCGGGCGTGTCCCATGTGACAAAGGTCATACACTGTGATTCCGCAGACGTACATGCCTACTTTACCTGCTTGTAGCGGTTTAAAGGCTTCTTTCTTTTGGGTCAGTGTATTGTATATTTGCAACATGAAATGCGGGTTCCTTAATCCTAATTTATGCGTGGCGCAGTTTAACACTGCCCACCATTGGCTCCAACTTAATTCAGGAAAATCCCCAAAGAATTACAATGTTTGTTAAACTTGAGTTTTGCAGCTTTAGTCTCCATCTTGTGCGACTAAACACCAAACAGTGATAAACAGGAATAAATATGGTTTCATTACACACCAATTTCGGCGTCATTAAGATTCAACTGGACGCAGACAAAGCCCCCAACACAGTCGCTAACTTTTTGTCTTATGTAAATGATGGCTTCTATAACAACACTATTTTCCATCGCGTTATCAATAACTTCATGATCCAGGGTGGTGGCATGGAACCAGGCATGGGCGAAAAAACCACGAAAGATCCCATCGAAAATGAAGCGAACAATGGCTTAAGTAACAAAAAAGGCAGTATTGCCATGGCCCGTACTATGGACCCCCATTCAGCGACAGCACAGTTTTTTATCAATGTGGCTGATAATGACTTCCTTAACTTCCGCAGCGAAAGCCGTGACGGCTGGGGCTACTGTGTATTTGGCGAAGTTGTCGAAGGCATGGACGTAGTTGAAAAAATTAAAAACGTTGAAACCGGTAACAACGGTTATCATCAGGATGTACCTGTTGAAGACGTTATCATTGAAAAAGCGGTTGCTGAGTAATCTTCAATCATTGGGGCAGCAAACCTGTCCCTATTAATACCGTTGCCACGAAATATGTAACGGCAACGGTATCACTACAATCAGAATACCAACGTGAATCAAACACTCTTTATTGCCGACCTGCACCTCAGTGAAACCAGACCCGATATAACCCATTGTTTTCTGCAGTTTCTGCAGCAAATCGATACGGGTAACACCGATGCCCTGTACATTTTGGGTGACTTGTTTGAAGTGTGGATAGGTGACGATGAATCTAACGCCTTCACCCGCTCAATTGCTAACGCCTTACTGACACTCAAAGACAGCGGCGTGCCTGTGTATTTCATTCATGGCAATCGCGATTTCCTGCTGGGCAAAAAATATGCAGAACAAAGCGGTATGATACTGTTGCCCCAGCAGCAGGTTATCGACCTGTACGGCACTGCAACCTTAATTTTGCATGGTGATGAGTTATGCACTAAAGATCTGGCCTATCAGAAGTTTCGCCGCAAAGCGCGCGGCTGGTGGTGGCCCCGCCTGGTGTTAGCGTTACCGCTGAAAACCCGCAGAAATATCGCCAGAAAAGGCCGGGAAACCAGCAAACAAAATCAGCAACAACTCACTCAGGACATCATGGATGTTACCCCGGAAGAAGTGCTTAGCTATTTAGCGCGCTTTAATGTTTCACACATGATTCATGGCCATACCCACAGACCCGCCATTCATCACATTTCAACGACCAGCGGAACACCGGCAAAGCGCATTGTTTTAGGGGACTGGTACGAACAAGGCAGCCTGTTAAAAGTCACAGCAGAATCCACAGAGCTGTTATCTATTCCCTTTGGCACATAGTTTAGTAACTGTTATCGGCCTCGGATGGTGTTTCAACTACAGCTTTGGTTTTTGGGTTTTTATCGACATTTTGCCAGCTAAATACGCCATAAAAAGACTGACAGGACTGGGTTACCTCACTGGCGTTCGGAATATAAATTTGCACCGTTGAGGAAACGGGATAAGTTAAGTGAGCATTACAAGCGGCACTTTGTCCGGTTCCCAGCACCACGACACTGCCTTCCTGTAACGCACAACGCACTAACATGTCTAAAGGTGAAAATTTAGGACAAATAGCATACTGAGTACGATACTCAGATATTTTTCCGGAAGGAATAGAAAAAGACCACCAATGGCCATACTGGCTGAACGGGTTCTGACTATTCCAGGCGCGGTAAACGTCAAATGACTGATTAACCTGATAGGCCCTGGCCTGGCACAAACCACCAAGATCATCCTCACCCAGCGCGCGCTTTACCAACTCAGGATTTTCAATTTCGGATAACATGGGGGCAAATACGGCAGGAGCCGTCACCTCTCCAACACAAACATTCGTGTTGGTTTTTTCGGTCGGATTCACAGCTGTGTTGTCTGCACGATGACTGGCACAGGCAAGCAGTAAAAAATGAGCACACAAGATCACAAATAATCGCATCTGAACAAACCAGTATCTACAAAGTTATGACGACAAGAATGACACAAATCCGAGAAAAATAAATACCCGACAGAGTTATTTATACCCGACATACACTATCAACGCTCACCGGGCCGGTTGAGCCTGACCACGGCCTTATTTTTCAGCCGTGTCGCTGGTTTGTTTTTCAAGGCTGGCTTTTATTTCAGGTACAGGTGGTGCAGGTAAAATCACCGTTACCGCTTCAACAGGAATGATGAGCGATTGATTGGCGGCAACATCAAACACAAACAGATAGTTGGTGGTTGAGCCCAATAGTTTTAATTTATCACTTGCACTAATTTGCTCTGCCTTTACGTTGACATAGTCGTCTTTGGACGCTTTGATGTCGCCGCTTCGCCACTGTGCGTACAGGGAAACAAACAGGTGTGCATAAACCATAAACATCACCACAAACCCCAACAACAAGCCCTGTCTCGACTTTGGCACATAATTAAAGAACAGAATAATACTGCGTTTCAGACTGTGAGGGGCTTTGAGCCATTTTTGTCGGATGGGGTAGCAATATATCAACACCAAATCAAACGCCCAGGCCACCACCAGCCCACCACTAAACATGACCAATGCTGCAGGCTCACTGATCCCGACTACCATCAGGTCAGCCACATCGGCAAATTTGAGGACGCTGATACCAAATTCGTTGTAGAAGGTTACGCTGTAAAAAATGCCGCATAAGGTCAGCATCAAATAGCTTACTGACAACATCAGACCGGGGTTGTCCCTAAAGTAGTCTAATAGCAGATTCAGCTGACTTTCGGGCTCTCCGCCACTTTTCAGAGATTCTTTTATACTGGGTTGCATGTATTTATTCTTATTGTTTCGGCTAAGATAGACTACAACGCTTTTTCGCTGGTTTAAACCCCTTGTAAATCCTCACCATCACAGCATAGGGTTTACATCGAGGTGCACTCGCCATTTGGGCGACAATCGGCGCCACAAACATCACATTGAATTAGCCAGATAAGCGCGGTTCATGGTTTCTACAGAAATATCATTGTTTCTGTGATTGTTGACTAAACGCGTCACATTTAAGCCCTCACTTCTGACAAACTCGATAAATTGTTTGCTGTAACCGGGAAGAATGTCAGGAATCGTATTGTCGTTCGCGATTTCAAGAAAATCAGACTGAAAAATAATGCCACTTTGTTCAAAATAAGCAAACCCCTGGCGCCTGGAGCGCGCATTCTCCAGAACATAAAACCTGACATTATCCATTACCTGACCGTGTATCACGGATTCAAATTTAAAGGTATCAATCTCTCTGGCAAAGCACGGGTAGGCTTTGATTGCCGCAATGGTATAGTTGTCAGCAAAGATTTTGATGCCCATTTCAGCATAGGGCAACAGGCCTGAAATATGTTCGTTATACGGGTGAGTAACATAAACACCAGCGATGTCATGGTGGGGAAAGTGCTCCTTGATTAACGCAATGGTTTGTCGCGCCTGCTCACCGCGCATTGGTACGCCAAACGCCATGATACTGTCGCCGGTGACGTTAACTAGCGTATTTTCTCTCGCCGTACCGTCGGCTATCAGGTATAAGTCTTGTGCCAGTTGGGTTAAGTGTAACGCCCGGTCCGGTTCTTTTAAAAACCGGGTATATCCAGCAGGTAAACGCAACTTTTCAGCATCAATCTTTTTCATTACCTGAAAACTTTCTATTCTGCTGATAAAGCTCGGCGCCTGATCTCCGTTGTAATGCTTGACCACAGAATGCGCAAAATAATGGCCTTGATTGGTTCGGTAATCATCGTATAAATAAACGCGATTCCTGGTTTTGTTGGTGACAGAAAGCAGGCGTAACGGGTTGCTGTTAAAAACGTACTCCATAACGACATTGTTTGAATTGCGTTGGACTACAGTGGTATGCCCGCTAATTTCATCTGATTGATATTCAATATGGTCAGCATTACTCAGCGCCAACAAAGGTCGAACCGCAAAAAAATCAAGGTTCATTAAGGTCAGGTTCTTGTATCTGGCAAAGCTATCCATACTCTGTTCAACAGCCCGTTTCCCTAATGGGATGCCATTTCGCTCATAACGCAGGCTCTCACTGTCGTTTTGAAAGTGAACTTCATCAAAATACAGCCCTCCCGTATTGTGATGTACAACATTTTGATAGTAGTGTTGATTTTTAAAGTCGATTTCAGTGATTTTGAACGCCTGATAGCGACCTGGTGCAGCAAAGTCCCAGGACTGATAGGGATCAATGCGTCCCATATAGCTATGCGTCAATGAAAATGCCTCCATAGACGTAGTGGAATGGTAATGGTTCTTTAGTGCCGCGAGGAAGTCATCAGCGTCATTCGCAACGACAAAGAAGCTATTACAGGCCAGCGTTAAAAAAATCAAAACTGTGTAAAAATTAAACCTCATGACAACTCCCTTTAGAAACCGGATTTTATTTTTTCAACCTGATTCCGTTGATTTATGTGTGATTACAGGTCGAGAATACCCTCCCCGGAAAAGAAAGAGTAGTCTGTACCTGGCCTCAATACAGACCTCCTTCTCATTGATTTGTAAGAATTTATTTACCTTTCCAAGGCAAAGACAGGCAAAGGTAACTGAATGGCTTGCCGGGATACAGGTTTGCCCAGCAAAAATTCCTTCATACGATTCAGGACATCTGGTGAACTGGTAAACAGATTATGTCCGGCATTGATCACCTTTATCTGAGTGACGTTGCGAAGACCACTCACTGCGTCGCTCTGCCCGTCAGGGTAAGTTCGGCCATCCAGGGTTCCGGTAAACAATAAGGTGGGAATATCGGCAACAGGCTTGCGGCGAAATTCCTCCCCCAAATCCAGTTGTGAGTCCAGTTTATTTAATGCTGGCATCGGGAAATTTAGGAATTGCCCTAATAATGCGCTTTTGCCCTGAGCGTTTATTTCCTGCAGTTTTTCTGCACTGACGCCTGAGGCAATGTCCATCGCCAGTGGCATTAGGGTGAAACTAATGGGCTCTGCGTCGAATATGCCCCGCTGCAAGACCTGTAACAACAAATCGGCGTTGCCTTTGTCCAGGTGATGATAAATATGAATCAAAAAAGTCAGGTAACGGCCCGGATCAGCAATCATTCTGCTGGCAAGCATCTGCATATGATAACGTTGCAATAGCATGGGTATCACGGAACCATCGGGTTGTGGAATGGTCAGGGGTAATGGTTGCCGTTCCAGTTTTTGATGCACTCTTCGCATCAAAGCAGGCAAATCGGAGATATCAGTCCCAAGGGGTTGCTGATTTATCACCGTCTGAATTCTGGAAAAATAATCGTCTGTCAGGGCCGGCGATTTAACTGTTTGATTCAGACCCTCAGCACTGGCAATCATGACTTTTTCTATCGTCTCAGGGAATAGTTTCATCGCACTGAATGCGAGGTGGCTACCATAGGAAATCCCCCATAAGACTACTTTTTCAGCGCCTAAATGTACTCGCAATTGATCAATATCCCATGCATTTTGCTCTGTAGTGTAGCCATAGACATCTATACCCTGTTGCTTCCAGTAAGACAGGCATTCCAAAGCGGCTTTTTGATAACGGTGCTGAATTTCCTCATCAGACACTCGCTCAGTTAAGGCGATTTGTTGCCCAGAAGAACAGGTTTCTGCTTGCTCTGACTGGCCCGTGCCGCGCTGATCCAATGCGATGACATCCCCGAATTCTCGCAATGCCATAAACAGCGGATACCTCCGCCATTTTGCAGTGGCAATGCCCGAGCCACCGGGTCCTCCGGCCAGATATACAATGGGATGCCCTTTGGTCTTACCGGTTGCAGGAAAACGCACATAGTTAACGCTAATCTGACGACTGTCAGGATTATTTCGATTTTCAGGCACCCTAAAAAAACCTTCATAAGCGGGACTGCTCTGGCCAGAATTGGATTTAAATTCAATCGCCGTTTCATTTTTTATCGGTCCTGAATGAGCCTGGACAGAAAACAAAATTAACATCAAGACGACTATAATAAGGTTATTTTTTCGCATATCATGACTCCTTTAAATTTTCTGTATTAGCTCCTTTAAGCCAGTTATTGGCCAGCAGAATTCGCTGATACCCCGCATAAAACAGGGCTGGCTAAGCCAACGGTAGGAATAATTCTACGAACGGTATTCGGACTCGATTTAAATGAACGACAGACAGTTAATGATTTGGTTATTTGTTTTCACGCTGAGTGGGTTAAACAGCAACCATGTTCACGCAAGTGCGTTTTTTACGCTGCCTTATAACAGTCCGGTTACCGTTTGCCCCCGGTCTGGTCAACCGGATAGCCCGCCGGATTTCAATGCAACGCATTGCCAGACGACGCAACTGCGTCATATCGATCCACAAAAGACGATATTCTGGGTCCAGATTAAGTTTGATCTGGGCCAGTCTGCTGCCCAATTTACTCAGCCGCTGGGATTGTTTGTGTCTGCTAAAGCAGCCAGTTCAGTTTATTTGAATGGAACATTGCTGGGGCACAACGGTCAACCGGCAGACACCAAAGCTGAAACTCCGGGCGCAATGGATACCGCTTTTCCTATCCCGGCGTCACTGTTAACCAGGTCAGAAAACAGCCTGGTTATGCTGCTTTCCGGGCAACATAGCATTATCTCACTGGATTATCCCGTGCATATAATCGGGATTGGCACATGGGGTAAATCAATTGATCAGATCCAACCTTATTTAATTGCTGGCCTGGTGTTACTGGGGGCTTTTTCGGTGGGTTTAGTCTATTTTTTAGTGTTGTGTTTTGGGCGCAACACAGCGCCGACAAAGATCCGCTTTCAATACCCAATGTTCGTCATTATGTGTTCGCTTGCGATGTTGCAGTTAAGTGCAGAATTGTCACGTGGATTGATTGAATACCCGTATCCCTGGCAAGATATTCGGCTTATCACCATTACTGTATGCTCATATTGGTTTGGCGTCATGTTACTGTCTTATAACTCCATGAGAACTGCCCGAAAAAGAGCAATACACTGGATTTATCCCGGCAGTTGTCTCAGCTTGCTGGCAATCATTTTAGTGCCGAGCTTCGATGCTAAAGTCACCTTGGGAATATTGCTTCCGGTACTGTTTAACCTGGTACAAATTGCCTGTTACCTGCGTACACAAAATTCCCCGGAGTTAAGGCAAAGTCTGTTCATCCACCTGAGTATTGCGATTGTCATTTTCTTTAGTGCCAGTAGTTTTCACGAGTTTACTCATTTTGTGATTATCGCTGTGGTGCTGCTGGTAATTTTTATTCAGCAAGCCAGTGACTATAAAAAACAACAAAGTCAATTAAACAAGGAAAGTGCGCAAGTAGCCAAACTGGAGTTTCGATTGGCTCAGCAATCACAATATAACACCCCCACCAAATTGCAATTATCCTCGGCAGGCAAACTTGAACTCATTGATACGCCAGATATCGCCTACTGCAAAGCATCTGGTGACTATGTGGAGCTGCATTTGAAAAATCACCATGAAAAACTGTTTTCAGGTTCGCTAAAACAACTGGAAAACTTGCTACCTGATACCTTTTTAAGAGTACACCGGTCCTATCTGGTGAACCTGAATGAAGTGACATCATTGTTTTCTGAAAAACACAGCGAAAGCCCGCAGCACTTTTTAGTTTTAAGCTCAAATCAGCAGGTGCCCGTTAGCCGAAGACTGTTACCCCTGGTAAGAGACTCGTTGAAGTCAACGGCTATTTTAAGCAATTGATCACGGCTCCCGGCGACCGGTTATCACTGCGCCCTGAGTTTTGCCGTGTTGGGTTTCTGCATCATATTGTTTATTTAGTTGCTGATACTGGTTGATAATGGCATTTACTCGCTCATTGACAGCCACCTGCAATGCCTGGCAATCGGCAAAAATGTTAGGCTGTGACAGGAAATCATCAATGGCATTGGCCGCGTCAATTCCCAAAGCCTGATGCCCTAATTCATGTTGCAGCAAAGCATCGTAAAACCGCGAAAACTTTGCGCTCAATTCGGTGTCATCTGCCTGTCCTTCAAGTTGCGGCAGCGTGATCACAATGGCCAGTTCGACACTGCGATCATTGACATAACAGCCGCCTGATAAATGTCGAAAACGATACAGAGGATTAATGTTCCACTGTGTTTTACCGTACCAGTGGCGGTTGTGCTTCTGGATAGGAGTACTGGCTCGCATGGCTTCCTGCAGTGTTTGTCCGGGTAACGGGTTCACTGCATAATGTCGGATTTCCTGGCTTTGTTTTACTGTTGCTAAAACCGGGTTAAACGGCGCTACTACACTACAAAGCAGCACAACCAGGCACCGAACTCTTGCTAAGCGTTTTCTGATCACCTTCGACTAACCTTTATTTGCCAATACAAAGGCCAGCCCGGATGCCCGCAGACATCGTTGTTGCACCGCCTGTACAACCGCTGTTTCATCGCAAAACAGCATAAAGCTACTCCGGGCACGGGTAACCCCCGTGTACAGTAATTCCCGATTGACCCGACCTTTTTCACCGGCCACAGACTCGGGTAAACACATCAATACATGCGCAAATTCCGATCCCTGGCTTTTGTGGGTCGTCATCGCATATAAGGTTTCATGTGAGGGCAACTGAGCGGGTAACAAGCTGCGAAACCCCTGTTCAGAATCCACAAACCATACCCGCAACAGGTTATCCTCATGTTGTTTATCACCCCGCATCACGATACCGATATCACCGTTAAACAATCGATTCTGATAATCATTACTGGTGATCATAATTGGCCTGCCGGCATAAAATTCATCGTCTGCAGTAATTCTTTCGGCCTTCATCAACGCCTTGTAAACCAGAGAATTCAGCGTCTGCACTCCCCATTTTCCTTTGCGCTGAACTGCCAACACCTGCCATTGCGAGAGCACCTCAAAAGCCTTACCAACAGCCCCTTCGTCAACGGCATCATGCAATCTTTCAAAGTGAGGCAAAATAGCCCTAATAAAATCCTGGTGATTGGCAGCAAATTGCCAGACAACATCATCACGCGATGATCTAAGTACATTTACTGTTTGCGATGTATCGCCGCTGTTAATGGCTTTAGCCAATGCACCGATACCGCTATCCGCGCCAAATCGCCAACTCTTTTGTAGATATACGATGTTATTAATAAAGGGGCTATGTACGGTTTCCGAAGCCTGTTGTTGTGCAGTAAGCAAAGCTGGCTGACGGGTCACGGCACTCAATTGCTGCAGCGTGTCAGGGGAATAAAAATTGCGCCCCGCTTTGAGGCTACATAAATCAGAAAATACCGAACCCACTTCCACGGATGCCAACTGATGACTATCACCCAGCAAAATCAACCGGCAGTGTTGCGGTAATGCGGCCAGCATTTTCGCCAGTAACGGCATATCAATCATTGATGCCTCATCCACCACTAACACATCCACGTTGAGGGGATGCTGACTATTGTGTCGAAAAAACACTGAACCAGGCATTGGTCCCAGTAAGCGATGAATGGTGCTACATTCTGATGGAATGTTAGTGGAATTACTGGGCAGTTTTGCGATTGCACCGGAAACGGATTCCGTCAGGCGGGCAGCTGCTTTTCCTGTTGGTGCCACCATTTTAATAATGGGTTGCTTGCCGCCCTGCTGTCGACTTAGCTCACACAAAGACCACAGTATGCGTACCACTGTCGTGGTTTTGCCGGTGCCGGGACCACCCGCGATTACCGCAACGCCGCGCAAGCAAGCCAGCGCTACCGCGGTTTTCTGCCAGTTAATCTCCTCATCTTCGGTAACTGATGAATAAAGTTGCTGCAGGCAGTCGGCGACAGCCTGTTCGCTGTAGGGTGTTGCAGCGAGTGTCGTCAACTTCTCAGCTATCAGATGCTCGTATTGCCAATATCGACTGAAATACAAGCGGTTCTGCGCTAATTTAAATAGCCCTGACTGCTGCACAGCACTCTCTGTAAATAGTTGCTTTATTTTTTGCGCTTCAGGGAAAATGAAATCCGGTAAAAAAGGTTGCTGAATCAACGTTAAATCCAGGCACACATGCTGCTGACCTAATTGTTCGCTGAGCAGAGCTGCGGTCATCGCCAGCAACATCGCGTTGTCACTGGGTGTGTGTAACTCCCCAGAGCCATAGATCTGTTGCACCACATAAATTGCAAAGCTGCGATCAATTTCACGGATTTTTTGCCGTTCCAGCAAGCGATTTAACGGCGTCGTAAGGGCGGATACCTGCCGGGATGAATTGTCATGCTGACGGAGACTGTAACGCCCAGGCTTCACCACATTATTCATGTTCGGATACTCCTTCAAATAAACTATCCAACGCCAAAATAAGAGATTCAGGAGGTGTAACAGTAAAGACACCACATTCCGGATAATGCGGGCTCATCCCTCTGAGAAACAAATACTGCGCCCCGCCAATATGGCGTTGATAAGTATAATCCTTCAGTCGATTTTTCAGATAACGATGCAACGCCACTGAATAGAGTACGGCCTGCAAATAGTAGTCGTGGTGCAACATTACCTGATGCAGTTGCTCAGGTTGGTAATCTTCAGGGGTTTCGCCGAGAAAATTAGATTTGTAGTCAGCCACAAAAAACTGGCCCCGGTGAAGATAAATCAGATCCAGATAACCTTTTAGCATCCCATTCAGCTGACTCAAATGATAATGACCAGCCAGGTCTGGTTGCCATGACTGAATTAACGTATTGAATTGTTTAACGTTTACCTGATTCAAAGGCAAAAAGAACTCCATTTCAGCTAACTGTTGCCGCCGCGGCAGATCCCATAAGCGCAATGCCTCTTCGGCACCCGACAAAGGACTTTGTAGGGCCTCTACCAACCAGTCTGTAATGGCCGGGATATCCGATTCCGCCACACTGTATTTTTCAGCATATGCATGACACTGTGCGGTGATAGTCTCCGGTTTATCAAATTCACAGTGCTCCAGCACTTCATGCAAGAACGACCCGGCAGCCGCCCCTCTGGTGAAGCGAAAGCGCATAGCCAGCTCCGGGGCCAACACCGGGTGTTCAGACTCCTGCTGTTCGCCAAGACTACCTACCTCATCTGATTGTATCACTGCTTCATCGGCGGCCTTTAACTCCTCCTCAACAACGAGGGACGCCACTTCCAGTTGTCTCGTACGGGATATCGCACTGTAGCTGGTCAACAACCAGTTTTGCTGAATGCCTTTTTGCAGCTGTTTACAAGATAACGATTGTGTATCTGGCGCAACGGGTGTAAAAGCATGTACCTCTTCCAGTTGAGCCTTACTCACAAGGTCAATGTTTACCGGTTGACCTTGCAACCGCTGCTCAATACGTATAATAATTTGCGCGGCCAGTGACGCCTGGTCAATCTCAAAATCCAAAAGACGTCCGATAGCCGTAGAGGCAAAACCGGAGGCACCGCTTCTTGCTGACAAAGTATTGTTCCATACCCCTAACCAGCAGTGAAATTCAGCCCGGGTTACCGCAACATAAAACAATCGGATATCTTCAGCTAAACGCTCCTGTTGTTGTCGGGTTTTCAATGTTTCGTCATTTTCAATATTGTATTGAAGCCCTTGCTCTTCATCGTGGTAGAAGCCGCCACCACTGTCTTTGAAACGACTGGTAAAGGGCAACATAACTATCGGATATTGCAGTCCTTTGGAAGCGTGAATGGTACACACCTGCACCAGGTTTTGATCGGTGTCCAGGCGCCATTGCGTGCCCTCAATACCATCCGCTGCAAGCAAGTCGGGATTGGCAATGCGTTCTTCAAACCACAATATCAGCGGAGTTTTACCTTCTACCCGACCACTTTGAAATTGCAGGATTTCATTAAGGTGTCGCAAATCCGTTACACAGCGATGATGCTCCGGGTTATGTGCCATAATGCGCTTGTATAGTTCGAACGCCTGAAATACATATTCCAGCGCGGCCATTACGCCTTGCCATGACCAGATTTCAAAAGCGCGATTAAATGTTTGCAGAACCGATTGCCATTGCATGACATTCTGATTCAATGCCATCAGTTCATCCTGTTCGTAGGCAAACAGACCGTCCAACAATGCTGCTTTAATGGCGGTTTCAGACTTGTAACCTACAATGGCTTTTAACAGCAGTAACAAACTGTAGGCCACCGGACTTTTTAACACCGTATCCTTGCGCAAAAACACGCTGTCTATCTGCCGCTGGCGCAGTGCCTGTTGAATCAGTTGCGCTTCAAACCTGTCCCTAACCAGCACACAAATATCAGAGGCGGCAATTGCCTGACCGTCAATCTGCATTTTCGCCAGATAAGTACTTATCTGATTGGCGCAGACCTGAGCCATATCGTGAGAACTCTGGCCCCATTTTACGGCCACAGGTATGCCTTTTTTATCCACACTATCGGGTAAAACCGCCAGTTGCATTGCCGGTACCATTGCACCATCCAGCACGACTGGTTTTGCCGGTTTACCGGCTTCAACAGCATGAAACGGCATATCTTCGTGCATAAATCCGCTTTGACTTTGGGCAAATAATTGATTCACCGAGGCCACCAGTTGCGGTTGAGAGCGCCAGTTGGTGGACAAGGTATAACGGGACATTTCAGGGACAAAATGTCTCGCCGACAGGTAAGTATGAATATCGCCGCCACGAAAACTGTAAATAGCCTGTTTAGGATCACCTATCATGATCAGCGCGCGATGCTGCGATGCTGCATCGGGTGCATACAAGGCCTTAAAAATAGCAAACTGAGTTTCATCGGTATCCTGAAACTCATCCACTAACGCCACCGGATATTTATCCTGAAGGAGCGTTTTCAGGTGCTGTTGTGCTTGCCTGGACTCCGACGACAGGGCTAAATGCAACCGCGTTAACAGGTCATCCGGACTCAGTTCGGCATTTTGTTGCTTTTGTTTTTGCAAATGATTGCGAAAAAACAACAGCGCATCCCAAAAGAAATACTGTTGCCGGGCACTGCTGACCCTGGCTTCCTGTTCAGCCAAATTTTCAAAACGCGAAAAGGCGCTTGTATCAATTTCCGCAGACGACTTTTTGCGGGCTTTTTCAACCTTGTCAGGTGACAAAGTTAACCAACCATCATTCCCTAAATCCGGTACAGCCGCTTCGCCGGCGGCGAACAGTGCCATCCCTTCTAAAAATGCAGCCTTACTGATTTTCGACCTCGCGTTAAGGTCTGCCTCTGCTAACATCCGCGAAATTTGTTTTTCCTGCCACCAGCTTTTCGTTTCCCGTAAAGCCTCATCATACCCCTGTTGTACTTTGTGCCACTGTTGGTGGAGCGCTTCCGGGTTTGCGTCGCCGATATCCCGAAATAATACCGGGCGCATCTGTTGAATCAGATTTTCAGGTTTCGGACATTGTTTTAGATACCAGCGCAATGTCGCTTCCGATAATCCGGCCACGCGGATACGCCAATAGTCGCTACTGGCCTTTTTCAGCAAGGCGCTGTCATCCAGAGACAGTGTTTCCTGCCAGGCTGCACCACTTTCAAAGGCATGTTCACTTAATACTCGCTGGCAAAATCCATGAATAGTAAACACGCTGGCCAGGTCCATTTCCTGAGACGCGATGAGTAACCGCTGCTGTGCCAGCGCCCTGTCCGGTAAAACATCAATTAAAGTCTGGATAAACTCATCACGGCTTTGTCCCAGAACAAAATCTCGCCAGGCCTGACGAATTCGGGCCAAAATACGATCTTTGAGTTCCGCTGTCGCAGCATTGGTAAAAGTCAGAATGAGAATTTGAGCCACGTTCAGTGGCTGACATTGGTGCCCCAGGATCAGTCGCAAATACAGATTGCTGATGGTATAGGTTTTACCGGTACCGGCACTGGCTTCAATCAGTGCATTCTGATCTAATGGAAATGTCGTGATATCCAGTTTTTTCATTGCCATTGCTCCCTGGCAAGAATGGGTTGAAACAGTTCGTCTGCCAGTTGCGCAAACTCCGGCCAACATTCCTGCAACGCCGGATAAACACGAGCATTGTGAGGTTCGTCCGCTTCTCCGGGTAAAAACTGGCTGCCGATATAGGCGGAATGGGTTTTCGCCTCATCGTGCGTGTCAGCCCATTGCAGCGCGGTTTTTGGAAAGAAAGGCAAACAACGCACCTGCCCGACGAGCATAATGGTAATGAGTTTTTGCAATTCCTGACTTGCTTCTTCCATGGTTAAAGGGTCGAAAAATATGGATTTGTCCAGAGCTAAAAACCAACCTTTACTCTGGCGCTGTGCGGCAGCACAGTACAAACACCAGGTCATCCAACAGCTTAACCGGTCTGTGGCGCTGAGTTTGCCGGGCCGGTACAATATCATATCGTTGTTAGGCGCCAACGGTATCGCGCCCTGCAGTTCAACATTTACCCCCAGTACCGCAACCTGAGTAAAAATCCATTGGCTGTTCAGTTGGGTATCAGCCTTGCCCGTGATAGCTTCTAATTTGGATTTGAGTAATTGCGCCCGATCACTGAGTTCGCTTTGCTCCAATAACTTCAGGTTACCGATGGGCAATTGCCCTTGCTGCTCAAGAGCCAGCAACACAGAAGACTCAGAAGATCCTTGCAGCAATTGCTGTGTTGCCTGATACCGGGCCAGATTATCCAGATACAATGGCTCATCATCATGTAGCCCTTCCTGCAAGCTCGGAAACTGCGTTTTCCAGTAACTTTTGAACCAGGCCCGCACCGGATTGCGATAAAACTGTATCAAACCGGACAAGTCTGACTGTTGATTTGCCGCTAACAGGGCCTGAATTTCAGGGTAATCCTCAAGCCACTTTGTCAGCGCAGCGATGTCCAGTTGCGATGCGCGACAGAAGCTTACCGGCACAGGCTGTTGTTGCAGCGTATCGGCGACCTCAAACATGATCTTGTCGTAGGATTGCGGCTGCTTCGCTGAAAAATAGCTTTTATCCCAGGGTTGCAATGGATGTGTTTTGAAAATATGTGCCCTGATGGCCTTCTCAGCGTCATCCACACTGCGCACCATATCGGCTTCCAAACAGGCTGTTTGCTGGCAATAAGCCAATAACTCCGACACTAAAATAGACGGCTCTTTGACTTCATTGCTCTTGTCATCCCGCCCCTGATAACTGAGGTAAAACTTATTTCGGGCTGATAACATGGCTTCCAAAAACAGGTAGCGATCATCCAGACGGCGGGAACGGTCGCCTTTGCGAGGTTGTGAACGACTGACCAAATCAAAACTGATCGGTGTGGTTTGTCTGGGGTACTCGGGTTCATTCATGCCGAGGATGCAAACGTGCCGGAAAGGAATACTGCGCATCGGCATCAGAGTGCAGAAGTTTAGTTTACCGGCTAAAAAGCGCTGTCCCACACCGGACTCATTCAGTGCGTCTTTCAGCATTTCCACAAATACCTGTTGACTGACTAAGCCTTGATAATGCTGCCCCTGCCCTTTGAGTTTTGCCACCGTCTCTTTGAGTTTTTGCAAACGATATTCATCGTCGGCTTCAACCTGGTAAAAACAATCCAGTACTGCCAGCGACTCAGATACTTTTCGCTCCAGCCCATGGGAACATCGACAAAACGCTGTCAACGCACGCAAGTCTTCCACAAAAGCCAGTAGCAGTCCCAGTGATTCTGTCAGTTGCCCTTCCACTTCATTGAAGGGTAACGTGCCCCCCATCAGCGATTCTTCGCCCGGATGGGCATAACCCGCCAACAGGCGTTGCAAACCAAAAACCCAGGTATTTTGTTGCTCTTCCGGCAAGTCCCAGTGTTGCTTTTCCAACCCGGACCAACCCCATCTGACTCCAGCCTGATAGCACCAGCGATGAAGTGCCTGTATGTCGTCCTGTTCAATCCCATAACGCGCAGCAATTTCCGGTACTTTGAACAATTCAAACACTTCACTGAGTGTCATTCTGGCGTTTTCCAGAGACATCAGCCGCAAAAAGCTCTCCACCAGACTATCTTCCTGTGCCTGGCTACGGTCAGAAATTGCAAAGGGCAAACCGCCTTGTTGTGCCAGTTCCTTGCTGATCAGTGGCCTGGAAAACACCGCCTCGATAAGCGGCGCATACACGGCCACATCCGGCATCATAACGATAATGTCACTTAAATCACTCACATCACCGTTATCAAACCAGTGACAAATCTGATCCCTCAGCACCTCTAATTCCCGTAACCGGGAATGGGTAGCATGGATCTCAATGGAGTGATCATCCACCCGCAAAATTTGCTTGGCGTGTTTTCCGTTATTCTTCAATAAATCCGCCACTGACAGCGGCTGTCGGCTTCCCCGAAAACTCAACTGAAAGACCTCTTTTTGCACCCAACCCAGTAAATGCGATTGTTCGGGTGCCTGGAAAAGATCCTCCTGCAGCGGCTCTAAATCCGTTAACAGGGAAAGAAAATCTCGTCCGGGTTTACCCCAGGACGCCAGCAATGGATTCCCGACATCAGAAAGCGCAAACGCCTGCTGTTGTCGTATTTGCTGTTTCTCGTCCGGCTCGTCGAACAACGATAATTGCTGCTTCTGATACTGTTTGCTGTCGACCACATCCGCCCAATAGTGCTCTGACGGATTAAACCAAAAAATATAAACTTCGCGGCTCTGACTCAATGCCTGTAAAATTTGCAACTGCTGTACCGGCATCGATGAAATTCCGAATACATACAGCGCTTTATCAACCTGCCCGGTAGCTTTGTTAAGTTGTTCCAGCAGGGCATCGTGCATATTGGCTCTGTGCCAGGGAGACTCACCCGCCTGCTGTGTAAACTGACTAATTGCCCGCCATAACACAGGTTGCCATGCCTGAGCGCCAATATCGACATCAGGAAGTTGGTTTTCTCCCCTCTCCCAGGCCTGAATCCACTCGGGCCGATACATCAAATATTGATCGTAGACATCGGCAATTTTCGCACTTAATTGGTAGGCCTTAGGCAGTTCAGCTAAGTCCGCTTCTGCGCTGTCGCCGATGTAATTTTTGACATCTTCAAATTCGGGTTGCGCCAGTAATTGCGGTAACAGTTGCAGGATTTTCCAGGTTAAAAATTGTTTGTTAAACGCCGACTCATCCGGTAAATCCTCGATACTGGCCTGGTATAATTGCCAGATAAAACTGGACGGCAAAGGAAACTCAATATTGGCTGCAATATTGAGGGTGTTGGCGATATTTATCTTTAACCATTGAGACATCCCCGGGCTTTGCACAAGGATGGTATCAGGTTGCAGTAAGGCCACCAGGTCTGAATCCGAACCTTGTTCTTCAAAGGTTTGCAGCGCCAATTTCTGCAATAGGCTGGCCAGCAGTAATTCCATTTTATTTGACTGGATCAGGTGTAGCATCGCGTCGTTTTTCTGAATTATTATAGGCCTAAAGCTTAACACAGCTTTTTGACGAACCAGGTATCTATTCTGAACAGGCCAATTCTGAATATCTCAGCTGTTGGCAATAAGAAACACCACATCCTTATCCACCAACTGCATAGCCAGACCAAACTGTTGCGCCAGCCATTGAAATGTTGCTTCGGAATAAAAACAAATATGAGTGGGATCGTTTTTGTAGTGCCAGGTGGCAAACGCCGATTTGTCCAAAACACGTTTGGTCATGATGGCTATCACCCCCTGCGGTTTGAGACTTTGTTGTAACTGCACAAACAAATCAGCGGGACTGGCGATATGCTCCAGCACCTCAGTCATAACAATAAAGTCATACTGGCGATGTAAAAGGCCGGGATTATGATGATAGAACAGGTCGTAGTTCGCCACGGTTAAGCCTTGCTCTAGCGCCATCAGGCTTAAAAAAGCGCCTTCACCACAACCAAAATCCAGGCCGGACAATTCCGCTAATGGCCGGCTTTTGCTCTGGTAATAATCTACAAGCGGTGCCAGTGTTCGGTTTAAAAAACGCCGATAGCCCTCATCCAGTTGCGTATTGTCGTGTTTGTCGTATTCGGCCTTTTCCAATGCCGGACTGAGAAAGAATTCAGGCAGAACAAATACCAGGTGGCAGTGCTGACAGTGCCAGTAATGACGGCGTTTATCCTGCCAGTAAAACTCCGTACTGACAGATCCACACAATGGACATGAATAGTGTGGCTTCATGTTGACCTGTTCGATGCGGTTCATGATTTGCGAAATTTTATTTATATCCTTACACAATTTGCCGATGAATCAACAGGCTTTTCCCTGTCAACCTTCGGCCTTGTTTGTTAGCATAGGTTCATCGAATCTTTGCTAAATTATCTGATGAAGTACATTTCTTTTAATATCAATGGCCTCAGAGCCAGACCCCATCAACTTGCCGCTTTGGTAGAAAAGCATCAACCGGACATTATCGGTTTACAGGAAATTAAAGTACACAATGATATGTTTCCGAAAGAGGAAGTGGAAGCCCTGGGTTATCACGTTTTCTATCACGGCCAGAAAAGTCATTATGGTGTCGCCATGATGTGCAAACAGCAACCGCTGGAAGTGCAATACGGATTCCCAACTGACGACGAAGACGCACAGCGTCGCATGATTATGGTAACGATTGAAGATGAACGCGGCGAAAAAGTCCGGGTGCTCAATGGTTATTTTCCCCAGGGGGAAAGTCAGGACCACGAAATCAAATACCCGGCGAAACGCAAGTTCTACGCCGACCTGATGAACTATTTGGGCAGTCACCACACTCCTGAAGAAAATATCATCGTAATGGGTGACATTAATATCTCCCCTACCGATCTGGATATCGGCATCGGCGAACCAAACCGTAAACGCTGGCTAAAAACCGGTAAATGCAGCTTTTTGCCGGAAGAAAGAGAGTGGTTGGGCCGCCTGATGGACTGGGGCTTCCATGACAGCTACCGAGAGCTGAATCCGGAAACAGACGACCAGTTCAGCTGGTTTGACTACCGCTCACGTGGATTTGACGATAACCGGGGTCTGCGTATTGATGTCATACTGGGCACCAAATCCATGCAGCCCAACCTGGTTGAGTCCGGAATTGATTATGAACTCAGAGGCATCGAAAAACCCTCTGATCACGCTCCCATCTGGACTACCTATAAATAACAAAGGCATTAGTGATAATGACCCTGATTCAAGTCATTGCCCTGGTCGCCTGGCTGGCACTGCTGGTATTTACCCTTAAAAATGTCAATATCAGCAGATTGATAAGTGAACGCAAAGTGCAGCATTTTGTTTTTGGCAGTGCTGCCTGCCTGTTTACCCTTTGGTGGTTCCGTACTGGCATATACGACGGATTAAACGTTCATTTTTTATGGCTGACCGCCTGCGTATTGCTGCTGGGGTTGCGTTGGGCGCTTATCAGCTCCTCGCTGGCCCTGTTGGGTTTGACGCTGGTTGGCCTGGAAAAATGGTCGATGCTCGGTGTGAACGGATTATTGTCTGTGGTCGCACCGCTCACCTTGAGTTACGCGATTTACTCACTGGCCTTCCATCGCTTGCCAAAGCACTTTTTTATCTATGTCTTCGTCTGTGGCTTTTTCGCCGGGCTTGCCAGTCTGGTGCTGAAAATGGGCTTACTGGGTGGCTATTACAGTTTGGCCGGCGTTCACAGTTGGGATATCGTTCAGGACAACTACCTTATTCTGATCCCCCTACTGTTATTTCCGGAAGGTTTACTCAACGGCATGACCATGACTCTGCTGATCATCTATAAACCTCATTGGGTCTATACCTTCCATGATAAGTTTTATATTGATGGCAAGTAGTTATACCGTACACACCTGATTTTTACCCTGCGATTTCGCCTGATAGAGAGCCTTATCCGCTCTTTCTAACAGGCTTTCCAGGTCATCACCTGGCTGCATTTCAGTCACCCCAAAACTGGCGGTGAAATGAGGAATATCACTGGCTTTGGCTGAATCCAGCATGCTGCGGATCTTTTCAGCGATTGCGACACTTTTTTGCAGGTCACAGGCTTGCAATAACAACACGAATTCTTCTCCGCCAAGTCGAAAAACCATATCGCTCTGGCGGATCAGGCTATGAATTTCGCAGACCAGCTGCTGTAACACCTTGTCACCAACATTGTGCCCTAATTCGTCGTTAATGTGTTTAAAGTTATCGATGTCTAACAGGATAATACTGGATTCCTGCTCCGGGTTCATTTTAGCCAACAATGCGGTCGCCGCCTGCTCCCATTTGTGGCGATTGTAGGCCCCGGTTAACTTGTCTGTTGTAGCCTGGCGGATCAACGCTTCCTCGATGCCCTCACGATGTACGACGGCTTCAGAATAACGACTCATCAGGCGATTAATATCTTTAGCCAGTTTGGCCAGCTCATCCCTGCCCTTGGGACTCAATTCTGATGTGGCAATAGTTCCTTTCTGACCAGAAATAGACTGGTGCAATCGGTCTATCTGATGATTAATATGGCGCATTCTCTGGCGGAAAGAGACAATAATTAACAGAGTCACATTGATGCCAATTAAAAAGGCACTAATACCCAGGCCACTATTTACGTAAAAAAACCGGGTTTCATGCTCTTCAGCCTGAGCACTAATATCAAGGGAAATCGCCTCCACTTCCCGCAAGACCTGAATGGCTTTGTCATCCAGTGATTGTGCCTGTTGTTCCAGTAGTGCCCATTGCTGATCTGACAGTGTTCCTGTTTGATTGAACAGCACCTGACTGGCATGAGTCTGAAAAGCTTCCCGGGCAGCTTCGAACTGATCAAACGCTGCCAGTATGGCCAGATGTGCAGATTTCTTTTTGACGATTTTGCCCTGCTCCAGCCCTGATTTGATCACCTGGGTAAGTTGCTGAATTTGTTGCTCTAACGCCGTCGAAAAGGCTTTGAACTTTTGTTGCATGGCCTGTTGCAGGGTGACGCTGCTGTTCCCCGCCAACTTCAACTCATAGTGCAGGCGTTCCATAAAAATGTGCTGTTCCAGCTGCAACACCTCGATTTCAGCAGCAATCTCAGAGATAGGTACATCAATGTGAGCCAATTCCCGGATTTCCTGACTAATTACCCGTAATTGCACAATCGAATACAACACCAACGCCAGGATAAAGGTCAGTAATACCGCAGAAAGCCCGCCTATTTTGCGGGTGATGGATTCGTCTAACCAGTGAAAAAGTCGAACAGCCATGTGGATTCTCTGAACAATAACCTTGTTATGATAACGGCCTTTTAGCAGTGCTGCCAATGTACCAGGCTGGCAAACTACAATTAGCAGCTTTTGACTGCACTTTGCTTCACATTTTCATCAAAAATCTACAAAACTCTGCCTGAAAAACAACAAAGCCGCTTCTTTGAGCGGCTTTGTGGGAACAATGCAATCTTTGAACTACAGGGTGCTCTTTGTGTTACAGGATCACATCCAGGACATTGGCAATATCGGATTTACCCTCGCGAATTTCATCTTTCGTTAAACCCGATAACTCGTGAGGAAATACCAACCACTCAGCAGTTTCATGCACATAATAATCAGGAGTGATATTGGTTTTGTTATTGCTTGGCTTGTACCAGGGGGTTGCTATTCTGATATCTTTAGGTGTATTGAGTCGCATCAACTTTTTAGTTTGCTCAATCAGCGCGGCAATACTGCGCCCCGAATCAAACACATCATCAACTATCAGTAAACCATCATCAGCATTGGCATTTTCTACCAGATATTGCAGACCATGCACTTTAATGGTTTTCGATTGCTGGTTAATGCCATAGTAAGATGAAGTTCTTACAGCAATGTGATCCGTGTGTACTTTTTTGTAGTCAAAAAACTCCTGTACAGCAATACCAACCGGTGTGCCACCGCGCCAGATACCTATGATAAATTGCGGCCTGAAACCGTCTTTATACACCTCTGCCGCCAGACGGAAGGAGTCTTCCAGCAACGATTGGGCAGTAATAAAATGCTTATTCATTATGCGATCCAAATATCGATATGATTGAATATATTCAAAATTAGTAGGGTAAGAGTAATGCCTAACACACGGAGTGTCGAGTTAATGGCAGACAAGCGAGTTAATTTTGCACAAAATTGGAGCAGTGCGCCCCAGGTCGGTTCTTACGCCCATCAAAACAACTGCCTGGTGAACACTTTATCCAGTTCCTCGAAGGCGGTTTTGAGTAGTTGTGCTAACTCTTTGTAGCGGGGACGAGCCTTAGCGGATTGCAATTCGCAACCTTGTTGACGCATTTTGGTGTGTATTTCCTGATACCAGCCTTTGATAGCAGGCGGCAACGATTGTTTTGAACGATGACCCAGCCACATCAAACCTTGCAACGGCAAGCTCATGAAAAAAGCGGCAATTGCAATGGCCTGAGGAGCGTACTCAGCACCATGAATATTGATCAGCGAAGCGGCCGCTATCACGGCGGCTGGCGGCATAACCTTAATGGCAAACTCAGTGGCAAGCACGACTTTGCCGTCGGGAAACAATGAAAATAGTTGCTTCTGTCTTGGCCAGACTTTCATGTATTCCTGACCATCTCGCAAAATGGTACCGAAACTATGTGCCATGAACACTACCTCTTGCCGGTTGATGATACTACGCGCCTGCGACATTAAATCGTTCAGGCGCCTTAACCAGAGCCTGTTTTTCTTTAATGCATATAAATAATAGAACGAATTTCGTGCGAAAAAGTTCAACAGGCTTCTCTAATATTACCTTTATATCGGAAAAGCTGCCAAAAATTATTAATCACAATAATTGATTGCTTGTAACGATTTTTATCAATTGCGGAATATCAGGGAAGATTTAAACTCCGTGGGTACAGATAAAGTTTTGAAATGAAAACTCACTCTTGATTTAACAAGTTTCAACCCAACATCGTCACAAATTAGTTGGGAACCAAACAAGCGAAAGTCAGGTCCTGACAGGCAACACATTTTGTGCTTCTGATGTTTTAAGAAGCACCCGGACAATACACAGGCCGGAATTAGAACCGACCGGGCAGTGAGATGAACTCAGGCCGCCAGCACCTCGCCGGCCATTTCAAGCTTACTCTGCCGGCACAGATTACAGTCACTTTGGAGATAACGATGTCAGAAGCCAGACATGTTAAATTATTGATTTTGGGTTCAGGCCCAGCAGGTTATACCGCCGCGGTTTATGCGGCCCGAGCCAACTTAAACCCGGTATTAATTACCGGTATTCAGCAAGGCGGACAATTAACCACCACCACAGAAGTTGAAAACTGGCCCGGCGATCCAGAAGGCCTGCAAGGTCCGGATCTGATGGTGAGAATGCAACAACATGCAGAAAAATTTGATACCGAAATCATTTTCGATCACATCAATGAAGCAGATCTGAAGCAACGCCCCTTTCGCTTAAAAGGCGATGTGGGTGAATACACCTGTGACGCATTAATTATTGCCACCGGCGCATCAGCAAAATACCTGGGCATGGAAAGCGAGCAAGCCTTCATGGGTAAAGGGGTTTCGGCCTGTGCTACCTGTGACGGTTTCTTCTACAAAAACCAAAAGGTGGCAGTGATCGGTGGCGGCAATACCGCCGTGGAAGAAGCGCTATATTTGTCTAACATCTGCTCCGAAGTGCACGTAATCCATCGCAGAGATACGTTCCGCGCAGAAAAGATCCTGACACAACGCTTACTGGACAAGGCAGAAAATGGCAATGTTACCCTACACCTGAACAAAACACTGGATGAAGTGTTAGGTAATGACATGGGTGTAACAGGTGTGCGTATCAAAGATACTCAGTCTGACACTACCGAAGATCTGGATGTTATGGGGCTATTCGTTGCTATTGGGCATCAGCCTAATACCAGCCTGTTTGAGGGTCAGTTAAACATGGAAAATGGCTACCTGAAAATCAACAGTGGTTTGAATGGAAACGCCACCCAAACCAGCATCGCAGGTGTTTTTGCCGCAGGTGATGTGTGTGACCATGTTTACCGTCAGGCGATTACCTCTGCGGGTACCGGATGTATGGCGGCACTTGATGCTGAAAAATATCTGGACGCCCTAAACGATTAATCTTTATCCTCCGCAGCGCCTGTGCAAACAGGCGCGCTTTTCTGTTCGTCCCCCTTCGATTAAATCTCACTTTTTCTGGAATTTTCTTACCTAAATAGTCTATTCTTAATGGAATAAAAGTTTCATTGGATGAGGCATTGCTATGATCACCTTAAACCCCGAGACACTGGACTCTCTGAGTGCATTTTTCCAGTATGGCGTCCCCGGCATTGCCGCCATCTGGTTGTTCCTGTGTTATTCAATTATCACCCGAACTCAAAACAAAATTCACGAGGCCAGGGTCTTAGCAGCAGACAAAAAAGCCAGTTATGTCAAAACCCAACTGTTTTTGGCTGGCGCATTTATCGTCATATCGACGCTATTGTTTATTCCCAGTGTGTTGTACGTTTACATGAGTCCGGCCAGTAAAATAGCGATTTCTGTCAGGCCTTATCACGCCGATGACACACCGGTATTTGTTAGCAATGTCAAAGCCGATCTCGACGACGATGGGCGGGGCTTCGTATTTTTAAAAAATAACGCGTTGGTCCAATTTGAAAATAAAACCGTCGTCAGGCAACAAAGTATCATTCAGCAGAAAAACTTTGAGATCAGTAGTCTGAAAAAAGACCTGGTGCTTGAAAAGGCTAAATTTAACTCACAATTTGGGGCATTTTGATCATGAAAATGGCTCTTATACTGCTAACCCTGAGTTGTCTGGCGACAGCGCAATCATCTGATGAAGCGTCAAACTCAACGAAATCATTTAATTATTATTTCCAGAATGCTAAACAGGCCTATAGCAATGATAACTTTGATGTCGCTACCGGTTTGATAGAGCAGTCGATTCAGGTAAGCGCTTCACCAACGCAAAGAATTGACGCCTTAAATGCGGCCGGTTGGATAGCATTCTCCAAAGGCGATTACGAACAATCCAGGATACGCTACGCTGAGGCCGAACAGGTTGAGAATGTGCCCCTTGAGTATCCCACCAAAGGTAAGCTGCAATACAATAAAGCAATTTTAGAATACGTTGCCGGAGATTTAGATAAAGCCAGGTTGATGTTTAATCAGGAAGGTATGGTTGAGTCCCCCACCAGCCAACTCTTTTTGCAATCTATCGCCAAGGATGAAATAAAACATGAAATCAATCAACACATACAACAAGGTGTGTTGTACCGATATGAAAAGAATTTCGCTAAGGCCATCGAAAGTTACGACAAGGCATTGGGCCTCGCTCCTCAGAATGTAGAAGCACTGGAATTTAAGGGCTATGCATTACTGAGATTAGGCCAACTTGAAGAAAGCCAGGCAACACTTGCCCAGGCATACAAAATAGATCCTTACAGGTACAACACGGTACTGAACGCCTTAAAAGTTGCCTGCCTGCGCAGTGATACAGATCACATTAAAAAGCTGGTGAGTGAAAACACCCTGATATTGCAAAATAACAAAGCAAACCTGCAGCATGACAAAGAGCTACAGCGAATGTGTGGAGAAAAATTCAGCACGATCGTGGCAGCGCTGTAAACTCATAAAATTTCATCGAATAACTGGGTCTACAATTCTTGAGGCCACAACGTTTGTGGCATAAAATCTAATTATTGATCACTGTAATTCGGCTCCGCTGTAGTAACCAGAGTACAAACTGAGAATGAGTATTCAGCTATTTCGATTGGATGATGCCGTCACATTTCCTCCCCCAGAGCTCGCCCTGGAAGAGCCCAATGGACTATTGGCTTTCGGTGGAGATTTGTCTGTTGAAAGACTGTTACAAGCCTATGAAAATGGCATTTTCCCCTGGTTTAGTGAAGGCGAACCATTGCTATGGTGGTCGCCAGATCCCAGAGGTATTCTGTATCTGGAGGATTTTCAGGTATCCCGCAGTTTTCGCAAATTTTTAAAAAAACATCCCTATAAAGTTACAAAAGATAGGGCCTTTGCTGACGTGATTGCCGCCTGTGCTGCAACGCCAAGAGACGACAAAGGCACCTGGATAACAGAAGACATGCAGCAAGCCTACGTCAGACTGCACAACGCCGGATTCGCCCACTCCATTGAAGTATGGGAAGGTGATGATCTCGTTGGTGGCTTGTACGGCATCGGTATTGGCAACGTGTTTTGTGGAGAATCCATGTTTCATCGTCGCAGCAACGCCTCAAAACTGGCGCTGTATCACCTGGTGCAATACATGAAGCATTTTGGCTGCCGCTTTATTGACTGCCAAATGCAAACCGAACACCTGAGTTCACTGGGTGCAGTATCGATTTCCAGGATTGATTTTTTAAAACAACTTAAGCAAGAGTTGGGCAGAGATTATCCCAAAGGATTATGGCGCAATGCGCTGGAACTCTCACCCTCAGAAACAGTCACGGTCACCTGATGAAATTTGGCATAACAGGCACCTTTGATTGCAGTTATTTGCCCGAAGAAAAGGAACGGTTGTTGGTGTTTGCCAGCTATCAGGACCCTGACCTGAAATCACAGTACGAAGTGATGCTGGCGCACGGTTTTCGACGCAGTGGCGAACAGATCTACCGCCCTAACTGCCCTGCCTGCGAAGCCTGTCAGTCGATACGCATCCCGGTCATAAAGTTCCAAGCCAGCCGCAGTCAAAAACGCGTGCTTGCCAGGAACCGACAGGTCAAGTCGCAGGTTAGCCGGCAACACAAAGAAGAGTACTACGCACTCTATGAGCGCTATATCAACACCCGGCATACCGATGGTTCGATGTATCCGGCAAATCCTGAGCAATATTATCAGTTTCTGTTCAGCAGTTGGTCACAGCCTATTTTTTTCGAATTCCGGGAAGAAGGCAAATTAGTAATGGTGGCGGTCACTGATGAGCTGGATGATGCATTATCAGCACTTTATACCTATTTCGACCCTGACCTGGCGCATCGTTCACTGGGTACTCTGGCGATACTGACTCAAATCCAAAAAGCCTATGAATGGCAAAAACGCTATGTTTACCTGGGTTATCAAATCGACGCGTGTCAAAAAATGAACTATAAATCCAAATTCTTGCCCCATGAGCGTCATTTCAAGGACGGATGGCAACTAATAACGAAATAATTTGCACTCAGCCCTTTACAGTCGAACACTATTTGGGCAAAATCCCCGCCGCATTTGCATTATAGTATTGATATCTGAGGTTAGATTTTTATAGATGGCGAAAGAAGATTGTATTGAAATGGAAGGTACCATCCTGGAAACCCTTCCAAACACTATGTTCCGAGTAGAACTCGAAAATGGTCACGTTGTGACTGCGCATATTTCTGGAAAAATGCGTAAGAACTATATCCGTATTTTGACAGGTGACAAAGTCACCGTAGAGATGACGCCTTATGATCTAAGCAAAGGCCGCATCATTTACCGCGCCAGATAATTTCCGTTCGCAAGAACATTTCCGCGCCAGAACGACCACGCGCAAGAAAAACCATTTGGTGACACCCCTCACGGGTAATAAAAAAGGTGCTAATGCACCTTTTTTAATGTTTGTTTGCCACGTGGCTTAATGTTCTGCCTTACTGTTTTTCTTCACGTTTTCATAAGTGAAGGACAGTTTATCGGCTTTCACACCAATTTTCGCGACACCGCCATCCACCAGTTCACCAAACAGCAGTTCATTGGCCAGTTGTTTTTTCACTTCTTCCTGCATGACACGGGCCATCGGTCTGGCGCCCATTGCTTTGTCGTAGCCTTTTTCGGCTAACCATTTACGCGCAGCATCGGTAACTTCCATAGACACGCCTTTGCCATCCAGTTGCGCCTGTAATTCCACGATGAACTTGTCCACCACCTGCAAAATAACGTCTTCGCTGAGATGGTTAAACCACACGGTAGCATCCAGTCGATTGCGAAATTCAGGAGAGAAAGTGCGATTGATCTCAGACATGGCATCGTGGCTGTGATCTTGCTGTTTAAATCCGATGGATTTGCGGGTAGTTTCCTGAACACCGGCGTTGGTGGTCATGACTAAGACCACATTACGGAAATCCACTTTGCGACCATTGTTATCAGTCAGTGTTCCGTGATCCATGACCTGCAACAGGATGTTATAGATATCGCTGTGGGCCTTTTCGATTTCATCCAGCAACACCACGGAATAAGGGTTTTTAATTACTGCATCGGTTAACAGGCCGCCTTGATCAAATCCCACATAGCCGGGCGGTGCACCAATCAAACGGCTGACCGCATGACGCTCCATATATTCAGACATATCAAAGCGCACCAACTCAACCCCCATGACATTACTCAGCTGTTGCGTTACCTCAGTTTTCCCGACACCGGTAGGTCCGGCAAATAAGAAACAACCTATGGGCTTTTTCTCATTACCCAGGCCACTGCGAGATAAGCGGATAGCGTCGGTCAGGGTATCAATGGCTTCATCCTGGCCAAACACCACCATTTTAAGGTTGCGCCCCAGGTTTTTCAGTACGTCTTTATCCGATGCGGACACCGACTTTTCCGGGATTCTCGCCATTTTAGCGATGATATGTTCGATATCAGGCACACCAATGGTTTTCTTACGACGCGAAGCAGGCAACAACCTTTGCCCTGCACCCGCTTCATCAATCACGTCTATCGCTTTATCTGGCAAGTGACGCTCATTAATGTATTTGGCCGACAACTCAGCAGCTGCCTGCAGAGCTTTGTTGGTATAGCGAATGCTATGGTGTTTTTCATAGCGGGATTTCAGTCCCATTAAAATTTTAGTGGTGTCGGATACGCTCGGTTCGGTGATATCAATTTTCTGGAATCGACGTGCCAGAGCGCGGTCCTTTTCAAAAATTCCCTGATATTCCTGATACGTTGTGGACCCAACACAGCGCAATTCACCACTGGATAGCTTAGGCTTTAACAGGTTTGAAGCGTCCATAACGCCGCCTGAGGCGGCTCCGGCGCCAATTATGGTATGTATCTCATCAATAAACAAAATCGCGTCAGGGTCCTGCTGAAGCTCTTTCAGAATACCCTTGAGACGTTTCTCAAAGTCACCACGGTATTTTGTCCCTGCCAGCAGGCCGCCCAAATCCAGTGAATAGATAGTGGCTGAGGCAATCACATCAGGCACATTTTCCTCGACAATACGAAATGCCAGACCTTCGGCAATGGCGGTTTTACCCACGCCAGCTTCGCCCACCAATAAGGGGTTGTTTTTTCTGCGACGGCACAACACCTGAATGGTGCGTTCCACTTCATCATCACGTCCAATGAGTGGGTCGATTTTACCCTCTTTCGCCAGCGCGTTAAGATTGCTGGAATATTTTGACAATAAAGACTGATTTTCTTCGCCTTCACTGCCCTCTTCCACCTCTTCGGCATCCGCCCCTGAACTGTCGTCTTCATTGCGACTGATGCCGTGCGAGATAAAGTTGACCACATCCAGACGGGTCACATCAGCTTTTTTCAGTATATAAACCGCCTGTGACTCCTGCTCACTAAAGATAGCCACCAGGACATTGGCACCGGTGACTTCTTCTTTGCCGGAAGACTGCACGTGAAATACCGCACGTTGCAATACCCGCTGGAATCCCAGCGTAGGTTGAGTTTCGCGATCGGCTCCTTCTTCATCAAGGATGAGCGGAGTGGTTTCTTTTACAAACTGGGTTAACTCTGCGCGAATGGCATCAATATCGGCACCACAGGCTTTTAGCGCCTCTTTTGCCGATGGGTTATCTAATAGCGCCAGTAACAGGTGTTCCACTGTCATAAATTCATGTTTATGCTCTCTGGCGAAAATAAACGCTTCATTCAGGGTTCTTTCTAAATCTTTGTTTAACATGCTTTCCCCTTTACAGACTATGCCTGTTCCATAGAACACAGCAGTGGATGCTGATGCTTGCGGGCATATTGATTCACCTGCATAACTTTCGTCTCGGCAACATCAGCGGTATAGATACCGCATACCGCTTTTCCGCGATAATGGACGGTTAACATAATTTGGTTGGCTTTTTCAGCGTCTAAGTTAAAAAACTGCATCAGAACTTCCACCACGAAGTCCATCGGCGTGTAATCATCATTGTTGAGCAGTACCTTAAACATGGAAGGCGGTTGCACTTTTTGTTTGACCGCTTCTAACTGCTTTTCCTGACCGGAATTTATAATGTCGAACTTACTCATAACTATAGAATAGACTCTAACAATCAAATAGGTTTAAACTTTGGTAAATTAAATTAATAAATTGTGAATTTGGGCTTGACACACTTAGGTCAAAAAATCTACAGTTTGTTACAAATAATAAGAAATCCCACATCACATAAGAGATAGTGGGGGCATTAAAAGTTCAGTTCAAGGAAAACTTAGGATCAGAAGTATGGCTGTTGGTAAAGTTAAATGGTTCAATAATGCAAAAGGCTTCGGTTTCATCGTACCAGATGGTGGCGGCGAAGATATTTTTGCACACTACTCCACTATTCAAATGGACGGTTATCGCACCCTGAAAGCCGGCCAGGAAGTTAATTTCGAAGTTGAGAATGGCCCTAAAGGCCTGCATGCTGAGAATATTACTTTCGAGCTAGAAGCCGAAAGATAAATCGCTTCAAAAACATGATTTAAAGAAGCGAATCCCGACATTCGCTTTTTTGCTTTGTGCCAGATGAAAACACAAACTGTTTAAATCACAAGTTCTGGTCACTTTCCTCTGTTCAAAGCAAGCGGCGCTTTTAACGTGTTTCAGCTTTATATTTTTTCACAAAAAAACCCGGCATCTGTAGCCGGGTTTTTGCTATTACTGGCGTACGCTTATTGATAAGCGGCCAGTGCTTTGTTCAGCGTTTCGCTGGGGCACATTGCTTTTGCAGTTTTTGCATCGTCCATCATGTAATAACCACCAATGTCAGTCTCTTTCGACTGAGTGGCATCGATTTCGGCAACGATTTGCGCTTCATTCTCAGCCAGCAATTTAGCCAGTGGAGCAAACTTACCTGCCAATTCGGCATCTTCAGTTTGTGCTGCCACTGCATCAGCCCAGTACATTGCCAGATAGAAGTGACTGCCACGGTTGTCCAGTTCACCGGCACGACGCAGAGGTGACTTACCGTTATTCAGTAAGGTCTCGGTAGCCGAATCCAGGGCATTTGCCAGGATTTGAGCTTTCTTGTTGTCGTTTTTAATCGCCAGATCTTCCAAAGAAACCGCGAGAGCCAGGAATTCACCTAAAGAATCCCAACGCAAGTGGCCTTCTTCAATGAACTGTTGAATATGCTTCGGTGCTGAACCACCTGCGCCGGTTTCGAACAAACCACCGCCCGCCATTAGCGGTACAATTGACAACATCTTGGCGCTGGTGCCCAGCTCCAGAATGGGGAACAGGTCAGTCAGGTAATCACGTAACACGTTACCTGTTACAGAAATGGTATCCAGACCGCGAATAGCCCGCTCCATGCTGTAACGAATCGCACGAACTGGGGAGCGAATGGTAATATCCAAACCGTCGGTATCGTGCTCTTTTAAATATTCAGTCACTTTGGTGATCAGTTGCGAGTCATGTGCACGCTCGTCATCTAACCAGAAAATAGCCGGTGTTTCAGACTGTCGGGCACGGTTTACCGCCAGTTTAACCCAGTCACGGATAGGGCCATCTTTAGTCTGACACATACGCCAGATGTCACCTTCTTCCACCTGATGTTCAATCAGAACATTATCGTCCTGGTCGATAATACGCATGGTACCATCGGCAAACATTTCGAAGGTTTTATCGTGGGAACCGTATTCTTCGGCTTTTTTAGCCATCAAGCCCACGTTGGGTACACTCCCCATTGTCGTTGGGTCAAAGGCGCCGTGAGTTTTACAGAAGTTAATGACTTCCTGGTAAATAGTAGCGTAAGTACTTTCCGGGATAACCGCCTTGGTATCAGCAGCCTGTCCATCCGGTCCCCACATTTGACCAGAGTTACGGATCATCGCTGGCATAGAGGCATCTACGATAACGTCGCTGGGTACGTGCAGGTTAGAAATACCTTTATCAGAGTTAACCATCGCCATCGGTGGACGGGTGCGATAGCAGGCATTGATATCAGCCTGAATTTCGGAACGTTGCGACTCAGGTAAAGTAGAAATCTTATCGTATACACTGCCTAAACCGTTGTTCGGGTTAACACCCAATTCTTCAAACAATTTACCGTGTTTCTCAAACAGGTCTTTGTAGAACACTTTAACGCAGTGACCAAATACGATGGGGTGAGATACCTTCATCATTGTGGCTTTTACGTGCAGCGAGAACAATACGCCAGTGGCACGAGCGTCTTCGATTTGCTCTTCGAAAAAGGCACATAACGCGTTTTTGCTCATGAACATGCCGTCGATCACTTCACCCGCTTCCAAATCAATGCGAGGCTTAAGCAAAGTTACTTCACCTTTAGTATCGGTGAACTCAATACGCACATGACCTTCTTTATCGATGGTGGTGGATTTTTCGCTGGAATAGAAATCGCCGCCACGCATATGGGCTACGTGTGAACGCGACGCCTGACTCCATGCGCCCATGGAATGCGGATGCTTGCGGGCATAATTTTTAACGGCTTTCGGAGCACGGCGGTCTGAATTACCTTCACGCAATACCGGGTTTACTGCTGAGCCCAATACTTTAGAGTAACGCGCTTTGATATCCGCTTCTTTGTCATCTTTTGGATCTTCCGGAAACTCTGGTACAGCATATCCCTTGGCATTCAATTCTTTGATAGCTGCGCGTAATTGCGGGATAGAAGCACTGATATTGGGTAATTTAATAATATTGGTATCTGGCTCCTGAGTCAGATCACCCAGTTCAGCCAGCGCATCCGGAACTCTTTGCTCGTCGGTCAGGAAATCAGGAAAGTTAGCCAGAATTCGACCCGCTAATGAAATGTCACTCAACTCCACATCAATATCTGCAGCACTTGCAAATGATTTGATAATCGGAAGCAAAGAATATGTCGCGAGTGCCGGAGCCTCGTCTGTTTTGGTATAGATAATCTTTGACTTAGATGCCATGTTAAACCTCGATACTGTTGGTAATCCAACCGATAATTAGTCGAACGCAATTCAGCTAACGCTTATGTAGCCGAATTGACAATGGTACGAAAAGGGAAAATCCAGAACATAAACAATAGATGAAAATTAAAACAAGACCAACTTCACCTCAGGTTTTATGCTCTGCCATTAAATACGTTGATCTTCGCTCATTGAAACACTCAAGATCAACACACTTAAAGTTCGCGAAAGATGATATACGGCTAAATTATGTAATTACAACCGCGTAAGCCGTATAATTATGCAGAAAACCACAAAAAAATTGAATTTTATGCCTTTTAAGAAAAAAGCGTATGGCAACCCAAAGTTTACCCCCCGGAAGGAAAAGCCGCTCCACACCAGGGTTATTCTGTTCAACAAACCGTTTGATGTGTTATCGCAATTTACTGACGCCGAAAAACGTCAAACCCTAAAGGACTTTATCGATATTCCCGATGTATATGCGGCAGGCCGGTTAGACCGTGACAGTGAAGGGCTACTGGTTCTTACCAACGACGGGAAATTACAAAACAAGCTCGCTTCGCCAAAACACAAAACCTCAAAAACCTATTGGGCGCAGGTTGAAGGCATTCCCGAAGAAACCTCTATTCAGGCCTTGTGTGACGGTGTAGAGCTAAAAGATGGTTTAACCGCACCGGCAAAAGTAAAAATAATCCAGGAGCCGCAAATTTGGCCTCGCAATCCCCCGATTCGCGAGCGCAAGTCCATTCCCACCACCTGGCTTAGTATCACCATCACGGAAGGCCGCAACCGCCAGGTGCGTCGCATGACAGCCCACATAGGTCACCCCACCCTGCGCCTGATCCGGTATCGCGTCGGCAACTGGACCATTGATGGCATTGCCAATGGTGAATATCAGGAAGTTTCTCAGCGTCCAGGGTCAGCATAGCGGAAATTTAGCTGAACATTGTTTGCAGATCGTTGTCGAAGCCTCTCTGGCAATAATAAGGTGAAACTATGAATGAAAAGCAAAAAATGATTTCAGGAGAAATGTACTCCCCGGGCGATCCCGAACTGGTTGAACTTCGTCGGCAGTGCAGACTGAAGCTGGAAAAATTGAATAGCACCAGCCAAACCTTACCCGATGAAAGAGCAGAAATTATCAAATCGTTGTTTGGTCGTACCGGACAGCAAATATATATAGAATCAGACTTCAAATGTGATTACGGGATGAACATTCATGTGGGCGAAAACTTTTATGCCAATTTTGGCTGTGTCTTGCTGGATGTCGCTCCGATAACCTTTGGTGACAATTGTATGCTCGCGCCTCAGGTTGGTATTTATACGGCTTCTCATCCCTTGACCCCAAATGCCCGCAATAGCGGCAAAGAGTTCGCGAGTCCCATTTCCTTTGGCGATAATTGTTGGGTTGGCGGGATGGCTGTTGTCAACCCAGGAGTTAAAATCGGTGATAATGTTGTGATTGCATCCGGTGCAGTTGTTACTAAAAGTTTCCCCGATAACGTTGTTGTTGCAGGGAATCCAGCGAGAATCATCAAAGAAATTGATCCCTTGTTGTAACCGCACAAAGCTATGCTGAGTCGGCGCAATTCCGAAATATCTGCATCTGGCCAGCAGCAAAATCACTGCAATGCATTCGGTACGGTTCTTCAGTGTCTGCCTTAAAGTTGCCAAAAAGCACTAACTTTTCTTCTGTTTTAGATGGAATTGGAATGAATATCCCACTTTAATTTGTTAAAATCGCGCCCCATTTTAAGCAGCCCGAAACAAACAAGGTACGACAGCAATTTCTATGAGTAATTTCTATGTCAGTTTTTGATCCCACGGCAATTACACAGTACGGCGAAGAAATCATACCGGAGCAGACCAAAGTCATCGTTGGTATGTCGGGTGGTGTGGATTCTTCCGTTTCCGCCTATCTGTTGAAAGAGCAAGGCTTCCAGGTGGAAGGCTTGTTTATGAAAAACTGGGAAGAAGACGACAATGACGAATACTGTGCTGCCGCTGAAGATTTGCAAGATGCCCAGCAGGTAGCTGACAAACTCGGCATTGAATTGCATACCATCAATTTTGCGGCTGAGTATTGGGACAATGTATTCGAGTATTTTCTGGCAGAATACAAAGCCGGCCGCACACCAAATCCCGATATTATGTGCAACAAAGAAATCAAGTTTAAAGCATTTCTGGAGTTCGCCGCAGAGGAATTAGGTGCCAATTACATCGCTACCGGCCATTATGTGCAAAGACGTAAAGATGGCGATAAGTGGCAAATGTTGCGTGGCCTGGACGACAATAAAGATCAAAGTTACTTTCTGTACACATTAGGAAGTGAGCACGTTGCGCAAACTCTGTTCCCCATCGGGCACATGGAAAAGTCTCTGGTGCGGGATATTGCTAAAGAACAAGGGTTAATTACTCACGATAAAAAGGACAGTACCGGTATCTGCTTTATTGGCGAGCGCAAATTTAAAGATTTCCTCGGTAAATTTTTACCGGCACAACCTGGCAAGATTGAAACCGCGGAAGGTGAAGAAATCGGCCAGCACGACGGCCTGATGTACCACACCCTTGGACAACGCAAAGGCCTGTTCATCGGTGGCACTAAAAATCACGGTGATGAACCCTGGTATGTCGTTGATAAAGACGTTGAGAACAATGTGCTGATCGTGGGCCAGGGCGCTAATCATCCTCGACTGTTTTCCAATGGCCTGGTGGCAAAACAACTGCATTGGGTAGCCCGAGAAAACCCGGTTACCGCCGGCAGTACTTTGCGCTGCACAGTCAAAACCCGATACCGTCAGCAGGATATCGATTGCCAGTTGAGTATTGATGAACAAGGTCAGTGTCAGGTGCTGTTTGATAAACCACAAAAAGCGGTAACACCCGGCCAGTCCGCTGTATTTTATGCCGATGAAGTTTGCCTTGGCGGCGGAATTATTGAGAGTTATATACGTTAATGAATCGATTTGATGAAATCCAACTGCCGCTGGCTGGTGTTTGCCAGGCCGCAATTCTGGTGCAGTCAATTGCCCGCAGCAAGCCTTACTCTGAAGATGCTTATCAAACCACTATCAGCTCCATTGTGGCTACCGATCCTGACGCTACCGTGGACGTTTATGGCGCACTTAAAAACCTGAAACTGGGATTTGAAGTACTGATTGCACAACTGGGTGATAAAGCCACTAAAGATCAGGAAATCACCCGCTACGTCGCCAGCCTGCTTACGTTAGAGCGAAAAATAACGCAAAGTGACGGCAAACTGGCGGCCATTGGTCAACGGATTGAAAATATCAAACGCCAGACCAGTATGATGTCCTTATTTGAAAACCAGATGATTGCGAATCTGGCCAGTATTTACAAAGATAATGTGAGTCCGCTACCGCATAAAATCCAGGTAGCTGGCGATCCGGCCTCTCTGAAACAACAATCCATCCAGGACAAAGTACGCGCCCTGTTATTAGGTGGTATTCGCTCAGCGGTTCTGTGGCGGCAATTGGGTGGCAAACGCCGAAACATTATTTTCCAACGCGGTAAAATTTTGCAATCTGCAGAGAACACTTTAAAGACTATTAATCAAACTTTCTAAAACGGGGACTCCTGAATGGAACTGTCTGCTTTAACTGCCATTTCACCAGTTGATGGTCGATATGGTAACAAAACCACTGAATTACGCTCAATTTTCAGCGAATACGGCCTATTAAAATACCGTGTTGAAGTAGAGGTTCGCTGGCTGCAAGCCCTTTCGAATCAGCCTGAAATTACAGAAGTGCCTCAGTTTGATGATGCGGCAAACGCCCTGTTAGATAAAATTGTTGCTGAGTTTAATGAAGCAGATGCTCAGCGCATTAAAGATATTGAACGCACCACCAACCATGATGTCAAAGCGGTTGAATACTTTTTGAAAGAAAAGGTACAGGAAAATGCAGCGTTAAATGCCGTTAATGAATTTATTCACTTTGCCTGTACGTCAGAGGACATCAACAACTTGTCCCACGCGTTGATGCTACGCGCCGCCCGTGATGAAGTCATTTTGCCATGGTGCAACAAGTTGGTTGACGCCATTGATGCGCTGGCAGGCGAATATCTGAATGTGCCTATGATGGCTCGAACTCACGGGCAACCCGCCTCTCCTACCACTATGGGCAAAGAGATGGCAAACGTCAAAGCGCGTCTGGCACGTCAGGTAAAACAAATCCAGGCGGTTGAGCTGTTAGGTAAAATCAACGGTGCAGTGGGTAACTACAATGCCCACTTGTCCGCTTATCCCGATGTTGACTGGCATGGATTTTCTGAAAAGTTTGTAACCAGCTTAGGTATTACCTGGAACCCCTATACTACGCAGATAGAGCCGCACGATTATATCGCTGAGTTGTTTGATGCCATTGCCCGATTTAACACCATCATTCTGGATTTCGATCGCGACGTATGGGGTTACATCGCGCTGGGTCACTTTAAACAAAAAACCATTGCTGGCGAAATTGGTTCTTCCACTATGCCACATAAGGTTAACCCGATTGATTTTGAAAACTCAGAGGGCAACCTTGGACTGGCTAACGCCGTTTTCGGCCACCTGGCCACTAAACTGCCTGTTAGCCGTTGGCAACGGGATTTAACGGATTCAACCGTTTTGCGTAATCTGGGTGTCGGTGTTGGTTATGCATTGATTGCCTACCAGGCCACCCTGAAAGGCATCAGTAAGTTGCAGGTAAATGAACAAAGCCTGTTAGACGAACTGAACAACAACTGGGAGCTTCTGGCTGAGCCAATCCAGACAGTAATGCGCCGTTACGGTATTGAAAAACCCTACGAAAAGCTGAAAGAGTTGACCCGAGGCAAAAAGGTAAACCAACAAATTATCGCTGAATTCATCGATAACCTGGCATTACCGGAAGAAGCCAAAGTGGCGTTAAAGGCCATGACACCGGCCAACTACATTGGCATGGCGAAACAACTCACCGAGCAGCGTTAACCCGTTTTATCGCCTGTTAATCAGTGCCAGTCTCACGGCTGGCACTGAATGTCCCAAATTTAACACTCTTTTCAGGCCACATCACATAAGCTAACTACACTGACTTTACCCTGTAGTTGAATAATGTGAATACCCCAAAATTAGACACAATTCTGTTGGCCGGTGCTAACCCACAGCAGCCAGAGCAATATCAATCCATCCGATTCTCCAATGTACTCAGTCTGGTGGCTTGCGGTGTAATCCTGTTGCAGTTACCTGTTCAGCTTTTACTGTGGTCGGCACACAGTCCAATACAAATCCTGTTAATTTTAAGTCACGCATTTTTAATGACCGGCGTTCCGTTACTCAACAGAGTGAGCCGATATTGTGCCGCCCGGCTGTGCCTGATTTTGCTGTTTTCCAGTTACATTGGGCTGTCGTCGTTTAATTATGACTTTTTAACCCCTATCCATTACTTTTTCCTGATTGCCCTGTTCGCAATCCCCTTTCTCCACTTTGACTTAACTACCAAAGAAGTGGTGTATATGATGCTATGGTTTCTGCTGGCCTATTTGTTTTGGGAAACTGCCCTTGTGGTTAATCCGTTAAATTTGGATAGCGATCTGGCGACGGCAATTTTAAGTAAAAGCGATAAGCTCAGTTTTGGTATCAGCTGCTTTTTAACCGGTTATTTTATTTACGTGTCATTGAAGTCCAGTTGGAAAACGATCCGCAAAGAGCAGTTTAAAACCAATATGCTGCTGCTCAACATTCTCCCCAAAGAAGTCGCTAAGCGCCTCAACCAGGAGGAAAAACCCATTGCCGATCACTTTGACAATGTCACCATTTTATTTGCTGATATTGAAGGATTTTCCAACCTGGCCAAACGCTATTCACCAGGTGAACTGGTGTCATTACTCAATCAGTTGTTTTGTCGATTCGACCGCTTAGTCGCCAAATTCGGCTTAGAAAAAATTAAAACCATTGGCGATCAATATATGGCCGTAGCCGGTTTGCCGGTTTACCAGGAGAAACACGCCATCAATACCTGCAAATGTGCTATCCGCATGCAGGAGGAATTTATTCTCTGGGCCAGAGAAAATAAGCTAAGCAATACGCTGCGCATAGGTATCAACAGCGGCCCTGTTGTGGCCGGCGTTATTGGTATGCATAAATTCAGCTACGACTTATGGGGTGAAGCAGTAAATTTGGCTTCTCGTATGGAAAGCCAGGGCTATGCCGGAAAAATACAGGTCAGTGAGGCCACTTATGACCTGGTCAAAGGACAGTTTATGTTTGATTACCAGGATACTATTGAAGTTAAAGGTATGGGCCCGCAAAATGTCTACTGGATTAACGAACCCTATTCGGTTTAATGACAACACTCAAAATTAACAGCGCTGAGTTTTTAGCGCACTATTGGCAAAAGAAACCGCTGGTCATCAGGCAGGGCTTTCCGAACTTTACTGATTTCACCGACGAGCACGAGTTGGCCGGACTGGCCATGGAAGAAGAGATTGATAGCCGTATTATTTCCTTTGCAGACAATAGCTGGGAAGTAAGCTGCGGTCCCTTTGACGAGTTTGCGACAGTTTGCCAGGGGCAATGGACGCTATTGGTGCAGGGACTGGAAAACTATCTGCCAGAAGCTCAGGCAATGATGGACGAGTTTGATTTTATTCCCGGCTGGCGCAAGGATGATGTAATGATGAGCTATTCAGTAGCCGGTGCCGGTGTTGGCCCTCACCTTGATCAATACGACGTATTTATTGTGCAGGGTAAAGGCTCCAGACGTTGGCAGGTGGGTCTACCCGACGACTCTGAGGAAATCACTCCTCACCCTAAACTACGGCAGATTTCGCAGTTTACGCCCATCATTGACGAGATTTTGTATCCGGGAGATATCGTTTACATTCCGCCCGGACACCCGCACAACGGTGTCGCACAGGAAGAATGCCTGAACTATTCCATTGGTTTCAGGGCAGCCAACCAGATAGAACTGCTCAACAGTTTTTGTGATCACCTGCTGGACAACAACTGGCAAGGTAAACGCTACACAGACCCTCAGTTGGCTGTACGAGCATTATCATGCGAGTTGCGTACTAACGAAACCGAGGCCTTCAGAAACCTGCTGAAACAGGCCATTGACTCACCTGAGTTTGAAAACTGGTTGGGCACTCACCTGACTGATGCCCCGAAGTTTATTACCGAGCCCCCTGATGAAGATTATACCCCTGAACAGGTTCACCAGCTTTTAGCCAACCAGGTTTCTTTTATCAAAAGTCCGGGGGTCCGTCATTTGCACTATCAGGTGATTGACTCAGACAAGCGGTTATCCACATTCATTAATGGGGATTATTATGCCTGGCCTGTAGATGATCAAAAACAGGTATTTTTATTACTCAATTCAACAGTTTGGCTGCCTGACAAGAAAATAAATTTCAATTTTAGTTCACAATTTATTCACAACTTGTCTACAATGTTAAATAAGGGCTTATGGATAATACAATCTGATTAAATAGTACAATTTTGAATACTCATACTTATGCATTCATATTGATTTTTTATTCAGAAATGTTACAACTATGGCTCTCGGAGCATGGCTGGTAACAATAATAATAAAGAACCGGTTGAAGTAAACTTACGCAGACACAACAAGTATGAACGAATTCACTATTGAAAAAGTGAACTGGCGTCATTCCAAACGAAGGCTAAAGCGATTACGCGACAGAGTATTTGTTTGTGAGTGGCGAATCCCACGCCAGTCAGAATTTGACCAACAAGATCCCAATTCAGAACATGTTTTGGTTGTTGATTCCGATGGCACAGATATCGCCACAGGACGTATAACGCCTGAAGGTGAAATCGGCAGAATAGCGGTGATCTCGCACCATCGCAGCGACGAAATATACGATGTGCTGTACACTTCCCTATTGCAAATTGCGAAAGAAAAAGAACTGAACGACGTCTATGTGCAATGCGAATTAGAAGGCGTTGACCATTTCGAGTCTCAGGGCTTTCAGGCGATAGGTTCAGTGTTTATGGACTCAGGTATCCCGCGACAGCGTATGTGTTGTCCGGTAAATGACTTTTCCTGGTCAAAGGTTGAACTGACCCATTAACGTCAGTTTCTTACAAATTCGCAATCTGCGATGCTGAGCACGCTCATAATCAGAGCGGTAACCGGTGATTTATAATTTATATCACTAAACACCCTGATGGCGCATTGCGGCTGTCCCTTTAGCTATTACAAGTTAACCCTTGTAATTCAATGAAGTCAGACGCAAGTTCTGTCGATAAGCACCTGCTGTTTTTGAGCTTCTTCCCTGTTACCTTCTTTTATAGCCACGGCCTGGCTCACTTTAGCTTGTTCACACTTGTCAGATAACTCTTTTTTGGCCATGTAACTTTGATCTTTTTGCTGTTGCATCAGGCCTTTTGCTCCGCTGTAATTTTCACGATCCTCAGGGGCCTTGTCCGCTTCATAAGGGGGTGCCTGAGTGGCACTACAGGCCACCACTAGCATACACACTGACAACAACATCGATTTATTGATCAGGCTTTTTCCTTTCATCTTTTTTCTTTCATATTATTTCTTACGCCTTTGTTTGAAAGGCCCTCAGCGAATAAGTTCCCATCGCTAGCGAGAAAGTTGCTCCGACAACACCTGCAATGGATGTCTGGGTTTAAACTGTTTAATTCGTGCCACCTGGCTGCGACAGGAATAGCCGGTAGCCAGAATTTGTGAAGGCTGATATTGACTGACTGGTTTTTCCCAACTCATGTCAAACAATGTTAAAGATTCCTGCAAATGCTTTGCTTCGTGGCCAAATGTACCAGCCATGCCGCAGCACCCCACCGACTCCACTTTCAGCGTTAAGCCAAACTCAGTAAAAATGTTTTGCCACTGTTTCTCACTCTGAGCCAGCATAGTTTTTTCCGTACAGTGCCCAAACAGCACATATTCCTTATCCTGTTTAATTTGCGGCTTATTTCTCAATGTTGCTAACCATTCGTGCACCAATAAAACATTGAAGTCGCCGCGCTTCTCGCCCAATACGGTTTTGTATTCGTCGCGGTAACAAAGCACCAGTGACGGATCGATACCCACCATTGGGATGCCAAGTTCGTGTAATTGATTTAAGAAGGCCGCGGTATCAGATGCAGTTTTAGCAAACTGCTGCAAAAAACCTTTCACATGCTGAGGTTTACCATTGGGTTTAAAAGGCACCAAAATTGGGCTAAATCCCAGTTGACGAGCTAACAGCATGAGTTCGTGCACAACGGAAGCTTCGTAATAACTGGTAAAAGGGTCCTGAACAATCAGTAATTTATTTTGCTTTTCCGCTTCTGACAACGACTGCAACTGCGCAAGATCAAAAGATTCAATGCCAGATTGACTTGCCCGTTGTTGCAAAGTAGGTTGCGACAAAATTGGAGAATCCACATAGCCGACGGTTTTCTCCAACAGTTTATTAAACCATCGCTGTTTCAGAAAAAAGTTGGGTAAACCCGGCAATTTAGCCATTTTCGGCGCCATAGTTTCAATATTCGCCACCAGCATATCCTTCAAAGGCCGGGTATAACGCTGGTAATACATGGCTAAAAAGCGTGCCCGAAAAGTAGGTACATCCACATTGACCGGACATTGGTTAGTGCACGCTTTACAGGCAAGACAATGATCCATGACGTCAAACACTTCTTCAGAAAAGTCAGTTTGGCGTTGTGCGGACAATGAATTTCGGACTCTGCTTAAAAACGGCTGCCTGGGAGCGACTTCCAACGCCACAGGATCTGAACCTTGCTCACTTAACAGCCTGAGCCATTCTCTGAGCATACCGGCGCGCCCTTTTGGCGAGTGACGCCGGTCCCGGGTGACTTTGGAGGACGGGCACATTGGACTTTTAGTATCATAATTAAAGCATAAACCATTACCATTACAGCTCATAGCTGGGGCAAATGAGTCTCTGACTTCAATGGCAATCTGACGATCAAAGTCACCACGCTTGACATCAGACACCCTAACCAGTTGCTCGTCAGAATGCAGCGGTGTACAGATTTTACCGGGGTTCATCTGATTATGAGGGTCAAACGCGGTTTTTATCTTGCGCAACTCGGTAAACAGCTCTTCCCCAAAAAATGCCGGACCGTACTCACTGCGGTAACCCTTTCCGTGTTCACCCCACATAAGTCCGCCATACTTGGCCACCAGGGCCACGACTTCGTCAGAAACCTGCTGCATCAGTTCTGCTTGTTTTGGATCGCACATGTCCAGCGCCGGTCTGACGTGCAACACGCCAGCATCCACATGGCCAAACATGCCATACTGCAACCCCTTAGAATCCAGCAATGCCCGAAATTCCATGATGAAATCCGCCAGATTTTCCGGTGGAACGGCCGTATCTTCAGCAAACGCTATGGGTTTTTCCCAGCCTTTGGCTTTGCCCAGCAAACCTACCGCTTTTTTACGCATCCCGTAAATTTTACCAATGGCGGCAAGGTCTTCGGTCATCTGGTAGCCAATCACACCCGCTTCACCGTTCGCTATCTGACTGTCCAGCATGGTCTGCAATCTGGCTATCTTGGCGTCAATCTGCTCTCTTGAGTCATCGTTGTATTCAACAATGTTAAGACCATCAATGGTTTTCCCGGGCACATCACTAATCAAGTCACTGACCGAGTGCCAGACAATGTCAGCTTTAGCTAAATTTAATACTTTACTGTCTACCGTTTCGACTGATGTAGCCTGCGCAGCCACCATCGAGGGCGCATGGCGCAGTGCTGACTCAAAGGAATCGTACTTGATATTGATCAAGACTTTATTCTTTGGAATGGGTGTCACGTTTAATTTGGCTTCAGTGATAAAGGCCAGTGAACCTTCAGAACCTGCCAGTACACGGCTGACATCTATTTTCTGTAAATCGTCTGAAACCGCATGTTCTAAATCATAGCCGGTCAAAAAGCGATTTAATCGGGGGAATTTAGCCAGTATCTGTTCACGTTTTTCGATACAGCTGGCCTGCAGTTGCGTCAGGATTGCCTGATAGCGCGGCTCTTGCTGGCTGTCTGCGGCAATGGGAGTTGTTTCCAGTACCGTGCCATCAATCAATACCGAAGTCAGCCCCAATATATGATCACTGGTTTTGCCATAAACCAATGAGCCTTGCCCTGAGGCATCAGTATTGATCATGCCACCAATCGTAGCGCGGTTACTGGTGGACAAGTCAGGCGCAAAGAAAAAACCATGAGGACGCAATGCATCATTGAGCTGATCTTTCACCACTCCGGTTTGCACTCTGACCCAGCCTTCCTCAGCATTTATCTCAAGTACTTTGTTCATGTGACGGGATAAATCCACCACTATGCCCTGAGTCAGGCTTTGCCCGTTAGTACCGGTACCGCCGCCTCTGGCAGAGAACTTTACGCTGGTATGCTTTGCTGCCAGACAGCCGATGACTTTTAAATCTTCGGTGTTACGTGGTAATAACACTGCCTGCGGCAGACGCTGATAAATAGAGTTGTCAGTAGCAACCGCCAATCTGGCTGAGTATTGGGTTTCTATATCCCCTTTAAATCCTGCGGATTTTAGTTGCGCTAAAAAGTCCAGATATTCTTTGGCAATAGACTGCTGACTGTCTAGAAGAGGTAACATAGGCTCCGGCGTGTCGTGAAAGCAATATAAAGTAGCACTGATTATAATGATTTAACGCAAAATGTCCTTTAAAGATCACGCGACAAACTTTGTAACAGATGAAATTTTGGTCAGCGCAGCAAAGTTAATTATAGTTAGATTTGAATAAACAGCTGTGGGTATCCATGTTAAACAAACCTATCAGAATCACACTCGGCAGTATCGGGGTTTTTATCGGTATTGTGTTCGCTATATTACCGGGGTCTATATTATTCCTGGTAGCCGGGTTGTTCTTACTCAGCTTTGACTTCCCACTGGCACGTCAGTGGCTGAGAAAGAGTCAAAAAATGATGAGCTGGGGAGCCAGAAAGTTGGACAAGGCAATTTATAGTCGCCGTTAGCTGCAACGGATGTATTCAACTACCTTGCCAGAAGGTTGCTGCTGCAAAAAGATGGCATAAAAAAACGGAGCATAAGACAGCTCCGTTTTTTATACTCAAGACATTACCGTTAGCTTAAATTCTCTGCCACGTATAACCAGGTTTCTACCACGGTATCCGGATTCAGAGAAACACTATCGATTCCCTGCTCCACCAACCAGGCTGCCAGGTCTTCATGATCTGAAGGACCCTGACCACAAATACCGACGTATTTGCCTTTCTCTTTGGCCGCTTTAATTGCCATGCCCAGCATCATTTTCACTGCCGGGTCACGCTCATCAAACAAATGCGCAATCAGACCAGAGTCTCTGTCCAGTCCCAGTGTTAACTGCGTCATGTCGTTAGAGCCGATGGAGAAGCCGTCGAAAATATCCAGGAACTGATCAGCTAACAAAGCGTTGGACGGTAATTCACACATCATGATCACGCGTAAACCATTTTCGCCTTTTTTCAGGCCCTGCTCAGCTAACAAATCGATGACCTTTTGGCCTTCTTCCAGGGTGCGCACAAATGGGATCATGATTTCCACGTTAGTCAGCCCCATTTTATTTCTAACTCGCTTAATCGCCTCGCACTCCAGGGCAAAACAATCGCGGAAATCTTCAGAAACATAACGGCTGGCACCGCGGAAGCCCAACATTGGGTTTTCTTCGTCCGGCTCGTATTGGTGGCCGCCCACCAGGTTAAAGTACTCGTTAGACTTAAAGTCAGACATACGTACGATAACTTTTTGTGGGTAGAACGCACCGGCAATAGTGGCGATACCTTCCACCAGACGCTCAATGTAGAACTCGGTAGGAGAAGCATATCCGGCAATCATGTCACTGATCTCTTCTTTTAAATCCTCAGGTTGAGAATCAAAGTTGAGCAATGCTTTAGGGTGAATACCAATCATGCGGTTAATGATGAACTCCAGACGCGCCAGACCAACACCGTGATTCGGTAACCGTGCAAAATCAAAAGCACGATCCGGGTTACCCACATTCATCATGACCTTCATGGGCGCTTCTGGCATTTGGTCGATACGGGAAGTCTGTACATCAAACTCCAGCTCGTCGCCGTAGATAAAACCGGTATCACCCTCAGCACAAGATACCGTTACCTTGTCGCCGGTGCTGATCACATCGGTGGCATTGCCGCAACCGACTACCGCAGGAATGCCCAGCTCACGCGCAATAATGGCCGCGTGGCAGGTACGTCCACCGCGATTGGTTACAATCGCAGAAGCCTTCTTCATGATGGGTTCCCAATCAGGGTCCGTCATGTCAGTTACCAGCACATCACCTTGCTGGATCTTGTTCATTTCGTCGATTGAGTCCAGCACCTTAGCGGCACCAGCACCAATCTTATGACCAATTGCGCGCCCTTCACACAAGGTGTTGGCGTTGCCTTTTAACTGGTAGCGTTCAATGGTTTGTGAATCTTCGCGGCTCTTAACCGTCTCAGGGCGAGCCTGTACAATATAAAGCTTGCCATCTAACCCGTCTTTGGCCCATTCAATATCCATGGGGCGCTGGTAATGGGCTTCAATGATAAGCGCTTGTTTTGCCAACTCCATCACTTCGTCATCAGACAAAGAGAATTGACGGCAGTCTTGTTCCGCTACGTCAACAATCTCCACCTGTTTGCCGTGAGAAGTATCAGCAGAGTAAATCATTTTAGTCAGTTTGCTGCCCAGGTTACGGCGCAATACCGAAGGATAACCTTTGCCCAGTAATTCTTTGTGAACGTAGAACTCATCCGGGTTTACAGCGCCCTGCACTACCATTTCCCCTAAACCATAGGAAGAAGTGATGAATACCACGTTTTCAAATCCTGATTCAGTATCGATACTGAACATAACACCGGAAGACGCCTGGTCACTGCGTACCATGCGCTGAATACCAGCAGACAGGGCAACACCTTTGTGGTCATATCCCTGGTGAACACGATAGGAAATGGCGCGGTCATTGAACAACGATGCAAATACGTGTTTGATAGCTACCAGAACATTGTCGTAGCCTTTTACGTTAAGAAAGGTTTCCTGTTGTCCGGCAAAAGAGGCGTCAGGCATATCTTCAGCGGTAGCCGAAGAGCGCACCGCAAACGAGGCGTCTGACTCGAACGCAGACTGAATCTGGTCAAATGCGGTTTTAATGGCCTCTTCAAGCACAGGCTGGAACGGTGTATCGATGATCCACTGACGAATCTCTGCGCCGGTTTTTGCCAACGCATCCACATCGTCTACATCTAATGTGTCCAGCACATCGTGAATACGATCATTCAGTCCGCTTTGCTCAAGGAATTCGTTAAAAGCATGTGCTGTGGTAGCAAAACCGCCAGGCACCTGAACGCCAGCATTGGCAAGATTGGAGATCATCTCTCCCAGTGAGGCATTTTTTCCACCTACACGCCCCACATCATTCATACCTAATTCTTCGTACCAAAGAATGTATTCTTGCACTACCGACTCTCCCGATTAACAATTAACTAAATAATAAAAAACTAGACCAATATTTGAATTAATTCGAGCTTGGGGTTAGCTTGCCATTGGAAAAAAGCATTGCGCCTTAAGTGCTGAAAATTGACTCGCTTCATGTGACCGCTGCCCTTATGGGACGGGCATTGTAGAGGTTTAGTTATAAAAAAGAAAATCTTATTTTATTTCGTAATAATATTACTACATTTTGGAATTTTGCCCTATGCGTACAGCGTTTTATATATCTGACGGAACTGCCATCACTTCAGAGGTTTTTGGCCATGCACTGCTGTCTTTATTCCCGATCCAGTTCGATCACGTGACAGTCCCATTCGTTGAAACCGAAGAAGAAGCCAATAAAACTGTTCGTAAAATTTCTGAAAGTTTCCAACGAACCGGAGAGCGGCCGCTGGTTTTTTACACCATAGTGAACAAAGAAGTGCGGGAAATCATCTCCAGATCAGAGGGGATCCACTATAACTTTTTGGACCAATATATAGCACCACTGGAAAAAACCCTGGGCGTACCCTCTAAGCCGGAAAAACACCGCACCCACAGCATCCACGAAAAAACCTATGATATTCGAATCGACGCAGTAAACTTTGCCCTGGCGAATGATGACGGTACCAATCTCAAAGAATACGGCAAAGCCGATATTATTTTAGTGGGTGTATCTCGATCCGGTAAAACCCCCACCAGTTTGTACCTGGCACTACAATACGGTATCAAAGCCGCCAACTACCCCTTTACCGAAGACGATATGGGCGATATTTTAAAACTGCCTCCGGCCCTTCGTCCTTACAAAAATAAACTATTTGGACTCACCATTTCCGCTGAGCGATTGCATCAAATTCGCTCGGAGCGCAAAGCCAATAGTCGATATGCCTCAAAACAGCAATGCCGCATGGAAATCAGAGAAGTTGAAAACATGTACCGCAAGGAAAAAATTCCCTTTCTGAACAGTACGCATTTTTCGATTGAGGAAATTTCTGCAAAAATATTGGCAATCACCGGTCTGTCTCGTCACAAATACTAGAGCGTGTTAACCTCTGCTATACGAGATTTGTTCTATATATGAGCGCTTTAATAAGGTTCCGCGATGAAATTTGAGCAATTTGACGAGTCTGTTTTTCAGTATCTGAAAAAGCTAAAAGACAACAATAATAAAGACTGGTTTAACGACCATAAACAGGAATATGAAGACCTGGTCAGAACGCCAGCCCTGAATTTTATTACGGCTATGGAAAGCTGGATCAAACTCATCTCACCACACTATGAGGCTATCCCCAAAAAGATGGGCGGCTCACTTATGCGGGTTTATCGCGATGTGCGTTTTTCCAAAGATAAATCACCCTATAAAACCAATGTCGGCATCCAGTTTCGCCACGAAATTGGTAAGGACGTGCATGCACCGGGTTTTTATCTGCATATCGAACCCGGTCAGGTGTTTTTAGCAGCTGGCGCCTGGGCTCCCGCTTCTGATGCATTAAAAGCCATCAGAGATTTGATCGTAGCCAAACCAGGCCCTTATCAGGATGCCATTAGCCATAAACCCATGCTGCAGCATTTTGAATTGCAGGGAAGTAAACTCACAAGACCGCCCAAAGGCTATGACAAGGAGTTGCCACTGATTGAAGAAATCAAACGCAAAGACTTTATTGCCGTGGCAGAGTTACCGGAAGCCTTTATTCTGGAACCGGCATTGCCCGAACGGGTTGCAAAACTATTTGGTACCACTCAGCCTTTTATGCGGTTTTTGTGTGAAGCCTTAAAACTGAGGTTTTGATTGCTGAGATTTTAATTGCTGTGGTTTCGACTGGTGAGGAAATCAAAAAAGCCCAATCATGATTGATTGGGCTTTTTGCTTTTATTCAGTCAACGGCGTTGAGACCGTTGCAAAAACTTATTGTTGTTCTACTTTTTGGTTTACCTGGCCAAAAATAGACTTACCGTCTTTGTCGAACATTTCGATTTGAATGGTGTCTCCAAACTGCATAAATGGCGTTGTTGGCTTACCGTCTTCAATCGTTTCAATCATGCGAATTTCAGCAATACAGCTGTACCCTACACCGCCGTCTTTCACTGGCTTTCCTGGGCCACCGTCCAGCTTATTGGAGACAGTACCTGAGCCGATAACCGAACCAGCGCATAATGGACGCGTTTTGGCTGCATGAGCCACCAACTGACCAAAATGGAAGGTCATATCGATGCCCGCTTCAGGCTTACCAAACATTTCGCCATTGTAATGAGAAACCAACGGTAGGTGCACTTTACCATCTTGCCAGGCATCGCCTAACTGATCCGGAGTGACACACACAGGTGCGAATGCACTGGAAGGCTTAGACTGGAAAAAGCCAAAACCTTTGGCCAATTCATTAGGGATCAGGCCGCGCAACGACACATCATTCACGATCATAATCAATTTAATGTGCTTCAGTGCATCTTCAGCTGTAACCCCCATTGGCACATCATCAGTAATAATGGCCACTTCTGCTTCAAAGTCGATACCAAATCCATCAGCCTGAGGCATGATGATGTTGTCATTCGGTGCTAAAAAGGAATCAGAGCCGCCCTGATACATCAGGGGATCAGTCCAGAAACTTTCCGGCATTACCGCATTACGCGCTTTGCGCACCAACTCAACGTGGTTTACATAAGCACTGCCGTCAGCCCACTGATAGGCACGAGGTAACGGCGAATGACATTGCTTTTGGTTGAACTCTTCACCAGCAATTTCACCACTTTCCAGTTGCAAATACAGTGACTGTAATTTGGGCTCCACATTCGCCCAGTCGTCCAGAGCCGCCTGCATGGTAGGCGCGATTTCTGCGGCACTTACCATTTTGGTTAAAGAGGCGTTAACGACAACTAACTGACCATCACGGCCGTGCTTTAAACTTGCTAATTTCATCAGGCATTATCTCCCTGTTTTGCTTTGAAGCCTTCACCATTGTGCAGCCAGTCGGCATGCTTAGGGGCTTTCTTAGTTTGAGACCATTCTTCAATCATGTCCGGGGCGACGCGTTTTAACTCCGCTAACATAGCCGGCTCAGAAGTATTACAGGCCAGTTCAATTCGATGACCATTTGGATCGAAGAAATAAATAGACTGGAACAAAGTGTGATCCGTCGGACCTAACACGTCCAGTCCGGCCTTTTCCAGGCGAGCTTTAGCTGCCAACAAAGTGTCCATATCTTCCACTTCAAAGGCAATATGCTGTACCCAGGCTGGAGTGTTTTGATCACGTCCCATTTCCGGCGAATTAGGAATTTCAAAAAACGCCAAAACGTTACCCATACCGGCATCCAGAAACACGTGCATGTAGGGGTCCGGCGCACCTGTAGAAGGCACATTGTCTTCGGCAATGGCTAACTGAAAATCCATATCCAGGTGTTTTTGATAAAACTCTACTGTCTCTTTCGCATCTTTACAGCGATAAGCGACATGGTGGATACGCTTTAGCATTATTCTGCTGCCTCAGTTTTGGTTTTAATCACACCGCGATTGACCTGGTCACGTTCGATAGATTCGAACAAGGCTTTAAAGTTACCTTCTCCAAACCCTTCGTCTTGTTTACGTTGAATAAATTCAAAAAATACCGGCCCCAGTACCGTTTCAGAGAAAATCTGTAACAACAAGCGAGGCTGTCCACCTTCAGTGGTGCCGTCCATCAAAATACCACGCTGCTGCAGCTCTGGTACATTTTCGCCATGACCTGGTAAACGCTCTTCCAGCATTTCATAATAAGTCGCCGGTGGCGCTGTCATGAACTTGGTGCCCTGCTTTTTCAAACGGTCCCAACAAGCGTAGAGATCATCACAGGCAAACGCAATGTGCTGAATACCTTCACCATTGTATTTCATCAGATATTCTTCGATCTGACCGCCACCGCCAGCTTCTTCGTTCAGAGGAATACGGATTTTACCGTCAGGGGCTGTCATGGCTTTGGAAGTCAGGCCCGTGTACTCACCTTTAATGTCGAAGTAACGAATTTCACGGAAGTTAAATAACTTCTCATAGAAGTCTGCCCAATATTGCATACGACCGCGGTATACGTTGTGAGTAAGGTGATCCAGAGTATGGAAACCACAACCTTCAGGTTTGCGTTCAACGCCTTCCAACCATTCAAAATCGATGTCATAAATGGTTGAACCTTCTTCGTAACGGTCGATCAGGTATAAAGTGGCACCACCAATACCTTTAATTGCAGGTAAGCGCAGCTCCATTGGCCCTGTGTACACTTCTACCGGCTGAGCACCTTTTTCCAGAGCCAATTTATAGGCTTTTTGTGCATTCTTAACGCGAAATGCCATACCGCAAGCTGACGGACCGTGCTCTTCGGCATAGTAGAAAGCATGGCTCTTGGGCTCATAGTTAGTGATGAAGTTGATATCACCCTGACGCCACAATTCCACTTGCTTCGACTTGTGAACGGCCACTTTGGTAAAGCCCATTGATTCGAATACGGGCTCCAGAATTCCGCGCTTAGGCGCCGTAAATTCAACAAATTCAAAACCATCCAACCCCATTGGGTTCTCAAACAAATCCGCCATTTCACTTCTCCACGTTAATATTATTCGAAGTTAATGTTCCTGTAGTGTAGACCAACAGCAACCAACTTAGTTGTAATTGCAACCAATTTAGTTGTAAGTACAACTATTGTCAAGGTAGACTCAGTTATCCTTGCAATTTTGACGAGCAAAACTGTATGGCCACATTGCCAGATTCTTCAATTCTTAAGCTGGAACGTTATCTGCCCTATCGACTTTCTATCTTGTCCAACAAGATCAGCAGTCTGGTAGCGCAAACCTACAAAGATAAGTTCGCGCTCTCTATTACCGAGTGGCGCATCATGGCGGTTTTGGGGGAATATCCGGGTATATCAGCAGATGAGATTTCGGCGAAAACGCAAATCGAAAAATCCATTTTAAGTCGGGCTATCGCCAAATTGCTGAAACGACATCTGATTGAACGTAGCATCGCTGCTGATGATAAACGCCGCTCCGAAATTGTACTTTCTGATACCGGAGCAGCTGTTTACAAAGAAATCGTGCCCTTATCTTACCAGCACGAAAACGACATTTTGCAATGTCTTTCAGAAGAAGAACAAAGACAATTCAGCGATTTACTGGACAGGTTATATCAGCACGCCGAACGTTTATAATCAGGAGCAAGATTCAACGGTGCCAGGTTTAGGTACTTTTGCCCTGACCTGAGTTGTTTTTACCCGTTTGACCGTTTTTCATTCACCGGAATCGGCGATCTTACTTTAGTTTAGGGATATAGCCCTAATTTCCACAGTGCACTACTTGTTTTTCACGAAATTCATGATAAAACCCATATAGTCGATAAAAAGATGCACCTCCTCAATGACTTGGGTTCAATAACATCATGGTAGATAAGGCCCTGGCGGCAAAATCAAAGGTACTCGTCATCGATGACCAGGAACTGGCCATCGGCTACATTAAGTATCCGCTGGAAAAGTTAGGCTTTCATGACATTACTATCGCCGACCGGGTGCAAACCGCTATGGATTTGATCAATACCCGGGTTTACGACCTGATTATGTGCGCTTATGAGTTCCGCAAGGAAAAAGACGGTTATTTTTTATTCGACGAGCTGAAGCGGCGCAATATGCTGTCAATGTTAACCACCTTTGTATTTGTCAGTGCCGATACCAGTAAAGAACTGATCCACAGTATTTTGGAATTACAACCAGACGACTTTCTGGCTAAGCCCTTCACCATAAAAGACCTGGACCGACGCCTTACGCGTGCCCTCTCCCGCAAGCGGGCGATGCGTAAAATTTACCGCTACATGCACGATAAAAAATTCAACAGTGCCTTAGAATCTGTTAACGAGTTTTTGGCTGATTCGGCACATGCTGATTATTTCCCAACCGCGCTGAAGGCCAAAGGTGAAATACTGCTTGGCATGAACAACGCACAGCAGGCGGTGGACTTTTATCAGGCAATAGTCGACATTCAGCCCCACTCCTGGGCGCAAATGGGTCTGGTAAAAGCCTTGCTGCAGGCAGACAAGGTAGAAGATGCCGAAAAACTGATATTGCGATTAGCAGTAAAACCAGATACTCAGTTACTGGCCTATGATTTATTAACCGAACTGCAAATTTACCAAAAGGATTTTGATACTGCTCTGGAAAGCTCAGTGGTGGCTTCAGAGGTGTCCCCAAGAAACCTGAACAGGCATCAAAAAACAGTGGAGCTGTCACGGCTCACTAACGATCATAAAACCCTGTTCGAAACCACGAAAAAGATCGTACGCTACGCCAAAAACTCAGTGCATGACAAACCCAACATTTATCTGGATGTGGCCAGAGCCGGAATTGATTACGCCATGACCACTGAGGACGAGCAAACAGTTAACCTTACCAAAGAAGCAAACGATTACCTGACACACTTTTCAGAAATTGCCCAGGGTGGTGAAGTTCAAACCCAAATGGATGTTTGTAACGCCCGTATATTACAACTGCAAAACGACACCAAAGGCGCAACCGAACTACTGAAACAAATTCATTCCGACAACTGGCAGTCGCACAGCGAAAGCGATCTGCTGGACCGTGCAAAAGCACTACACTCGGTGGGCATGCACAAAGAAAGCGCCGAAATTATCGCCTTTCTGGCGGATAAGGCCGTTGAAAAGGACGGTGAAAACTCGGTTCATGCTCAGTATCTGCAACAAGAAAAACGCCTGAAGCACGATATTCTGCTTACCCCGAAAGAACTGAACAACAAAGCTGTGGAATACTATCAGCGTGGCGACACCGAGAATGCCATGGATGTCTTTGGCAAAGCCTTTATACTGATGCCAAAAAATACTTCCATTGCACTCAACCTGTTGCAAACACTCGGCATGAAAGCACAATCCAGCAACCTGGCTAAAAGCGACAAGGAAATACTAAAGCAGTGTATTTACACCATTGAAAATGGCGAGCTAACCGGTGAACAGAAAGAACGCTACCTCAAGGTGAAATCTTATTTATCGGATATGAGTTAGTGCTTTTACCTGTATATTAACCGGAAAAGCGGTCTGCATAAACTTGAACAACCAATCCTTGCCCACATAAACTAAAATCTACCCTTTTCTGCCCTTAATCCGGAACTCTCAAATGCGCAGTAACCGTTTCCCTGTTGATGAAAACACCGATTTAAATTGGCGCGTCCTGTTGGATTTATGGCCTTATTTAACTGAATTTAAATCGCGGGTGATGCTGGCATTGTTGTGTCTGATTGCCGCCAAGCTGGCCAATATTGGTTTGCCTTTTGTGTTGAAACACACAGTTGATGGTCTGAATACCGATGATACCACTACCCAACTTCTTGCTGTGACCTTATCGCTGGTGGTGGCTTATGGGGTGTTGCGATTATCAACAGTTTTATTTGGTGAAATTCGGGATGTTTTGTTTGGACGTGTCACAGAACGGGCGATGCGCCGGGTAGGACTCAAAGTTTTTCGTCATTTGCACGCCCTGGACCTGGATTTTCACATCAACCGACAAACCGGTGGACTGTCCCGCGATATTGAGCGCGGCACGTCAGGCATTGGTTTTTTAATGCGTTTTATGGTGTTTAACATTGTGCCTACCCTGTTTGAAATTATGGCTGTGGTAGGGGTGCTATTTGTTCAATATGGTGTTGAGTTTGCCGCCATTATTCTAGGTTCGGTGGTGGCTTATGTCAGCTTTTCCATGAAAGCTACTGACTGGCGTACTCGCTTTGTCAAAGAAATGAACCATGCAGACTCATCTACCAATAGCCGTGCCATAGACAGCCTGCTGAATTACGAAACAGTGAAATATTTTAACAACGAACAATACGAAACCAGGCGCTATGACAAAGACCTTGCTGACTGGGAAGTCGCGAGGCGCAAAAACCGACTATCCCTGTTTGCCCTGAATGGCGGACAGGCATTTATCATCGCTGCGGCCATGACAGGCATGATGGCGATGGCCGCCTATAATGTTGCGCACGGTACTATGACCATAGGTGATTTTGTGCTGATCAACGCGATTACCATGCAGATATTTATGCCGCTGAATTTTCTGGGGTTTGTTTACCGGGAGATACGAGGCTCACTGGCAAACATCGAAAACATGTTCAACCTGCTAAAAAAGCAACCTCAGGTGGAAGACAAGCCGAATGCACCAGCCATCAGTATACAAAGCGGCCAAATTAGTTTTGAACAGGTTAATTTTCACTATCATCCCGACCGGCCCATTTTAAAAAATATCAGCTTTATGATTGAACCCGGTCAAAAAGTGGCGATTGTAGGTCCCAGCGGTTCCGGCAAATCAACATTGATTAAACTGCTGTTCCGCTTTTATGACGTCACGTCAGGGCAGATTAATATCGACGGGATAGACATCTCAGCAGTCACCCAGGATTCATTGCGACAACTGATCGGGATCGTGCCGCAAGACACAGTATTGTTTAACGACAGTATTCTGGAAAACGTGCGCTATGGCCGTACCGATGCTACAGACGAAGAAGTGCGCCACGCCCTGCAACTGGCCCACCTCACTCAATTCATTGACAACCTGCCCAAAGGTTGGGACACCAAAGTGGGTGAGCGCGGACTGAAACTGTCCGGTGGTGAAAAACAACGGGTTGCCATTGCCAGAACCATACTCAAAAAACCGCCAATATTGTTGTTTGACGAAGCCACCTCCTCCCTTGACAGCCAGTCAGAGCGAGCAATTTTATCCGCGTTTAACCAAATTGCCCGTGGGCACACCAGTATTGTGATCGCCCACCGACTATCCACGATCGTGGATGCCGACAAGATACTGGTACTGAAAAACGGTGAGCTGAAAGAATCCGGCAAACACGCTGAACTAATCGCCCAGCAGGGCGAATATTATGCACTTTGGCAGGCGCAACAAAAAAGTCATACCGACACAAATACAAGGAACACCGATGTTTAGCGATGTAAATCAACAGGAACTGCTGGAAACCATCAACACCATCATGCCTTTTGGTAAATACGCCGGACGGCCTTTGCTGAAATTACCTGAACCTTACCTGGTGTGGTTTAACGACAAAGGCTTTCCTGATGGAAAACTGGGCAAACAGCTGGCACTGATGTACGAAATCAAACTCAATGGCCTGGAAGGCATGTTAATGCCTTTACTTCGGAAACAAAATTAGCCGGTAGATTTGTCAGTTTGGATTTCTGTGCTTAAATAGTAGAGCGTCTTATTCATTTTAAACGGCAGTAAATGAAGTATGTTAAGGATCCGACTGTTATTGATTTTTACCCTGAGTATTTGCCACCCGGCTTATGCTGAGTTTAGCTATGAAGGTCAGGGGCTGTTGCGTTTCCCAACCGGCACTGAAGTCATCTTTAATTTTGGGTTCGCCTTTCAACAATCCGGATACAACAATGTATTTACCGCCGGAGAGCAACAAATGGAGGTCACACAACGCCCGGAAAAATACTCTATCTGGCTCAGCATGAACCAAAACCACGAGGTGTACGTACAAGAGTTCGCGACTTCGTATTTCCGGGAGTTTGAATGGACGTTGGGTGAGCACAAAATTGCTTTACAGAAGAAGGTCCTTTCTCCTAAACGGTCGATTGGCGACTATGTATTAACCATAGATAACATCAGCTACTTTTTTAAGGGTAAGCAGGGGTCTGTTGACATCCTTTTTGATGATGAAGGTATTGCCAGTATCGAAGCCAACGGATTTGTCAAAGATTTGGGATTAAGCGAATAGCCAGTGAGCCACTCGTAACAAAACAGAAAGTAAGCTGGACAATCCATCAAACAACTGTATATTTAACCAGTGTTATTAATTTTTGTTATTGACCATGTTTGCAGCATCAAGAAATCATAAGAAGACCGACAAGCCCTACTCTGTGCGTAAATCAGGCCTGAAAGAGAAGTTCGTAGATCGACAAATACTGGCTATTCACAAAGTCATGGTGGAAAAACTCATCAGCCATCCTGAATTGCGTAAGCAAGTTGTTCAAACCATTGAGGAACGTTATCAGCAAGGGCGATTAAGGCATGGTGCTTATCTCACCTGGATATGTTTAATGGATAATATTGAGGATCACGACCGGTTTCGGGCAGGTGCGCTGGAAGATACTCCGAGAATGAATAAGCTGCGTCGACAAACCCCGTTTGTTGGCATACTCACCGAAACTGAACGGCAACAAGCTATTGAGGATGACGCTTGCGGTAATACCAGTATCGAGACGGTGTTTTAATGAACTGCGAATGTATATCAATCAGAAGATTGAGATAGCATGACCTCACCAGCAAAAATGCACTATTGAAAATCCTCAAACCTATACCCAAAATTAACAATATCGTCCTTAAACACCTCTGTTACTAACTCCTTGCCAAAATTGGAATAGTACTCGCTGTAATGTAAGTGGTTAGAGTCGTTTACTATGGTAGAAAATGGTTGAATAACACCAATTTTGAGTAAGAACTTTTTGCTGTCTTGCGCATAGTTTTCAAAGCGACCAATATCGTTGACCAATAAATTACCTTCTTCATCTGTAAGCTGAAGCCATTGACTAAAACTCAACCAATCGCCACGAAAACTTTCAACCTTTTGAAGAGAGGCCTTTTCAAGAAACTCATCAAACCCTTTCCAGTGAGGCGAATCAGGATATAATTCCAGATGCTTACTATTCTTGTTGTAGTTGACTTTATTTAGGGCCGTTAAGGCGTGCCAGGAAACCAGCCTTTCCCAAGGATTACGTACGATGGCAAATTTGTACAAATGATCGAACTCTGCACCAATGATCTTTTGCACTTCTTTCATGGATGAATGCTGTAAAAAAACACGCTCCGCATCCGGAACATGCTCGCTAATGTGCTTAAATAGTGAGGAACCACCGGTTCTTGGGACGTGGCAAAAAAGAAAATTACGTTGTTGTGATAAGTACATGCCTGTATTTTTTCTCTGCAAAAAATGGAGCTTTTTCTCTATTTCGTCTGATAGTCATGTTTAATAAAACTGTTTACCAGGCAGTCGCACATTTCATCCAGATGAGACACATCCGCATATACACCATCGATCAGTAATCTGGCCAGGCCATGCATGGTGGCCCAACTCACCTGCGCCAATCTGAGGCTGTCCTCCTGAGCGTTCAGTATTCCTTTTTGCTGCCACTGACGTACCAGTTCAACATGAGCCTGAAAACAGGGATAAGCCACTGACTTCAAATCCGGTGTAGCATTATCAGACTTCCAGATAGTGCGACCAAACATCAATTCGTAAATTTCCGGGTTTTCAGAGGCATAGTAAAGATACGCCTTCACCATCGCGCGATATTTTTCTGCATCGTTCAATTCCGTGCAGACAAGAATGGCATTCAGACGTGACTGCCAGCGCTTAAAGCCTTCCTGAGCGATGCCACACAACAATGCACTCTTGTCCTTAAAATGATGATATGGCGCCGTGCGAGACACCCCAACCCGATCGGCCAGTTTGCGCAAACTCAAGCCCTCTATACCGCCATCCACCAGCATTTCAGTGGCGGCTAACAATAGCGTATTTCTCAGATCACCATGGTGGTATTGCTTTTTGTCCTGCACTGACACTGCGCTTGTCATGGCAATATTTCTCGCTTGTAGTTTTCACTGGTTACCGACAGAAAGCTATTAAACCACAGTATCAACAAAAATCACATCTTGACAGTGTCAACATCAAGGTTTATTTTGAACGCATCTTGACGCCGCCAAGTTAAGAATTAATTGGAACTTATTGAGCTTAAAAACCCTGACATTGATAGCAACATGCGGAGCAGACCCTATGCACTCACAACCTAACGCCCACTACCCTCATTTATTTCAACCATTAGATTTAGGTTTTACCCAGTTGAAGAACCGCGTGCTTATGGGATCAATGCACACTGGTCTGGAAGAGCTGCCAGGTGGCTACAAACGCATGGCTAAGTATTTCGCAGCAAGAGCCAAAGGCGGTGTTGGTTTGATTGTGACTGGCGGAATCGGGCCTAATGCCGAAGGCTCTACTCATCCCGTTTGCAAATTACTGGATAACGACGAAGCCGTCACTGAACACAAATATATTACCGACGCAGTACATGCAGAAGGTGGCAAAATTTGTATGCAAATCCTGCACACTGGCCGCTATGCATTTAACGACAAGCTGGTAGGTGCCTCTCCTATCCGTGCCCCCATAAACAAATTCACGCCTAAGGAACTGGATGCCACAGGCATTGAAAAACAAATTCAGGATTTTATTTTTGCTGCCACTCAGGCCCAAAAAGCCGGCTACGATGGCGTTGAAATCATGGGGTCAGAAGGCTACTTCTTAAATCAATTTATTGCCGCACGTACTAATCAGCGGAATGACGACTGGGGGGGTGACTATCAAAACCGCATTAAATTACCGTTGGATGTAGTGCGCAGAGTGCGCGAAGCGGTCGGCGAACAATTTATCATTATTTACCGCCTGTCGATGCTGGATCTGGTGGAAGGCGGTTCCACCTTTGATGAAGTGGTACAACTGGGATTAGCCATAGAACAGGCCGGGGCTACCATTATCAATACAGGTATTGGCTGGCATGAGGCCAGAATACCCACTATCGTCACAAAAGTACCACGAGCCGCTTTCACCTGGGTTACCGCCAAGTATAAAGAAAAACTGAACATTCCGGTGATCACTTCAAACCGCATTAACACGCCGGAAGTGGCTGAACAGGTTTTAGCCAGAGGGGACGCCGACATGGTCTCCATGGCCCGCCCTTTCCTGGCAGACCCTGATTTTGTTATCAAAGCCGAACAAGGCAAATCCGAAGAAATTAATACCTGTATCGGTTGTAATCAGGCCTGCCTTGATCATGTATTCGAAGGAAAAATTGCCAGTTGCCTGGTAAACCCACGGGCCTGTCATGAAACCGAAATTTCTCTGGATAAAACCCAGACTCCCAAAAACATTGCCGTAGTGGGCGCCGGACCAGCAGGTTTGGCTGCAGCGACTTCAGCTGCACAACGAGGCCACAACGTGACCCTGTTTGATTCCTCCGGCGAAATTGGCGGGCAATTTAATATGGCTAAAAAGATCCCCGGAAAAGAAGAGTTTTACGAGACATTGCGTTACTTTTCCGTGCAACTCAAAAAACAGCGAGTCGATGTCCGGCTCAACACCCGCGTTTCGTCAGAAATGCTCAATAACAGCGACTTTGACGAAGTAATTATTGCAACAGGTATTTCACCCAGAACACCGAATATTGAAGGTATCGAACACCCCAAAGTGGTCAGTTACATTGATGTCCTGACCGGAAAGGTCAATCCAGGCCGCAAAGTAGCAGTGATTGGTGCCGGTGGCATTGGCTTCGATGTCAGTGAGTATCTGACCCATTCAGGCGAGCCCACCAGTCAGAACATTGCAGGCTTTATGCAGGAATGGGGGGTAGATATGGCGATGCAAGCCAGGGGCGGAATAGAGGGCGTACGGCCACGCCTATCTGAATCTCCCAGAGAAGTGTACTTACTGCAACGCAAAAGCAGCAAAGTGGGCGCAAATCTGGGTAAAACCAGTGGCTGGGTGCACAAGGCGGGTTTACTGAAAAAAGGCGTACAAATGTTAGCAGATTGCCAGTATCACAACATTGATGACCAGGGGCTACATCTGACTATTGCCGGGGAAAAAATAGTCCTGGATGTAGATCATATTGTCATTTGTGCCGGTCAGGAGCCATTGCGTGAACTGACTGAGAGTTTGACCAAACCGTATCATTTAATCGGCGGTGCCGACGTGGCGTCAGAGCTGGATGCCAAACGCGCCATTAATCAGGGTACGCGCCTGGCAAGTACTCTGTAAAAAGACCGGCAATAAACCTTTGCCTCATTTTTTGCGTACTAAGGCCACAAAGTTCAACTTCCCTGACAGCGGAGAGCGATATGTGGTGTGCAGATTGTGAGGCAATCAACCGATATTTTTTTGAAGAAACCCGATTTTTCCTGTTCTCACCAACGACTGAAACACAGTCAAAACTGGAGAAACTATTCAGCTCACTGGATTTTGAACAGGAGATCCTGGACACCCATTGCTTAACCGTTGTGTGTCACTCGAGTCGAATTGAGATGTTGTTGCTGGGAATTTATGGCGAATTACAAGGGCCGGAAAAAGCAAACACGAAAATCACCTCAACCTCAGGAACACGGCAGCTTAATCTGGAAGCCGTGGGCAGACTGCTAAGTGCAGACACTTTTATCAATCGCTATAAGAGCCTGTGGATTGTAGATGCTGTTGAGCAACACCGATACGAAAGCTGGTTTCAGCCAATTATTTACAGTGCCGATGCAACCAAAGCCGCTCCCCGCATCTTCGCTCACGAAGCCCTGTTTCGGCTTAGAGATCAGGACGACACCATCATTCCACCCGGATATGTTTTCTCTGTGGCTGATAAATCGGATCTTTTGTTTTCGCTCGACCTGACGGCCAGACGCTCTGCAATAGAGCATGCTGCTTCTGCCCGGCTTAAAAGCAAGGTGTTTGTCAATTTCAATCCATCCAGCATATACGACCCATCCTATTGTTTACGCTCCACGGCAGCAGCCATTGCTCAGGCGGGACTGGAGGCCAGTGATGTGGTTTTTGAGGTAACCGAAACCCACAAAGTAAACAATCTGGCACACTTAAAAGGCGTTCTGAATTTTTATCGCAATGCCGGATTTAAAGTGGCCTTAGATGACGTGGGTGCCGGTTGGTCAGGGTTAAATTTACTGCATGATTTAATGCCAGACTTTGCCAAAATAGACATGGCTTTAATACGCGATATTGATTCACAACCGTCTAAACAAAAAATCGTAAAACATCTCATCGCCAGTGCCAAAGAAAATGGTATACAGATAATCGCGGAAGGCATTGAAACAGCGGCAGAAGCGGAATGTCTGGTGGCACTTCAGGCGGATTATTTACAAGGATTTCTGTTTGGCAGACCCGCGTTTAAAGCACCGACAAAATGAGTAGTAATTACCTTTGTCATACAACTTTCATCGGGGATTCGCCGTTTTGTAAAAAGCACCGGGCAAAATGGCGGCGTTTTCAAGGTATGCATTGTTCCATGTGCTTTGAATCCACGTTTGCAATACCTCGTCGCTATCCATTTAAGTTGTAGGGTTTTTCATGATAGAAGTTAATTTCAACGAAAGAGAGTTGGTCAACAGGCGAAATGATGCATTGAGGCGCTCCATCAAGCACATAGGCAATCCGCAATTTGAAGCCGAGTTCAGGGCAGCATCACAGGCATTAAGCAGTATGGCTTTTCAAAAACGACAAAATATTGAAAGCAATATGATTAGCCCGCAATTGCACACATTTACCAATAACACACCAGTTTAATCTCAAGGTCATAAGCTCAGGGTGTCAGAGATCTTGAAATCACTTCAAGAACTCTGACACCATGAATTTATTAATGCAGGAAGCGACATTCATTGGGTTGGTCAAAATCAGCGATCAGGTCATGGCTGATTTTTTTAGCTTCGTCTACCATCACTGTCATGGCATCCATGATATCCAGGAACTGCACCAGTTGTTTCTCGGACAAGGTTTCTGACAGGGCTTCGATATTGATAATAAGTTGTCTGGTTGACATGACTGACTCCTGATTTCGTCAACAATTTGGCAAATGGCAACTTTGCCGCACAAGTGTTAAGACTTAATCAAGCTTCGTGCCAACCAAACCTTTGGCGCTAATATTCCTGGTTACCAAGCATACTGGCGAGGTCCTGAGCCAATGTTGTTCTGGGCCGTTCAACTATACGCCCCAGTTCTTTATCCCCCTCTAACAGAACGATAGTGGGCGTGTATTTGAGTCGGTTTGCTTTGGCTTTTCCCGAAGGTTCTTGCTTTGTTCTGTCAACGGCCAACAGGGTGAGTTTCTGCAACTCAACACCACTGCTATCGAGCAATTTAAGGAGCCTTGGGATCTCCCGCTGACTATCATGGCACCAGTTGCCAAACATCACTAACAGTTCCTTACCCGTCAATTTTTTGATGTGTTCAATATCTGCCGGTGAAGGCTGGTAATCCTGATACCCGGATTTAAATTCAGGGTAACTGGCTAAAATCTGTTGGGGTGTCAGGTAACCTACCGAATCAGCAATAGCGGAATCTTTCTTGCCTGACGCATTAAAAGCGATTAACACTGCCAGCATCAGCACAGCGCCTTGCCACAAGCTTTTCATAGTTTGATTGTCCTGGTTATCACATTCATTTTCGGGCAACAGCATAATTGTGCCTGGTTGGACTTGCAACACACCAAAACGGCAAATCTAATCCTGACATCAGGCAAATACTCAAATACAAGTGAATTTAATATCATTCATTTTTGTAAATAATATGTTAAGTTGACGAAAGTCAGACCTCTGACTAGTATCTTTCTCGACCCATTTGCAAAGGATAAACGGACATGACTAAGTTGACATTAGTATCAGCAGGATTGTTAACCGCCTCGTTGCTGGTAACAGGCTGCTCATCAGACAGCAACAACCCGCCCGACAGTGTGGCTAATCCCCCTTCCCCTTCAGTACAACCGCCTCCGACACCCACGAACCCTACTATTCCGGCACCACCCGATCCGGTTACGCCTGTACAGGCACCGGCATTCGCGGAAGGTACACTAGCAGCGGATATTCGCCGCACCAGTTATGGTGTGCCCCATATTACCGCCAATAGTTTAGAGGAGTTAGCGTTCGGTAGCGGATATACGCAGGCCGAAGACCACCTTTGTATTCTTGCTGATGTCTTTGTAAAGGCGAATAGTCGACGCTCAGAATTTTTTGGACCACATGCCAGCATTAATATCGCAACGGGCGAAATTAGTGCTGCCGATAACGGCAACCTAATTTCCGACTTTGGTTATCTGGCAACGGGGATCAGAGCTGCTGCGGAAGCCAATATTGACAATTTACCCGATAGATCACGCGCAATGCTCAGTGGCTTTGCTCAGGGGTACAACAAATACCTGACTGAGTTGGCAAGCAACCCTACTCCGAACCTGCCCTGTGCGGGGCAGGCCTGGGTAATGCCGATTGAAGGTGTCGATTTACTGACTTATATGTATTCCATCGCTTTACTGCCTGGCGCCGCAAACTTTTTCGATTTAATGTTTTTCGCCAATCCAGGCGACAGTGATGAGTATCTGCCGCGCCTGGCGACGGCGGGTAAATCCTCGCAACAGGTTACTGCAGCATTGCAGGAAATCAACAAAGTTGCAGCGTCGCAAAAAGCCCATTTAACCCTGCCAGACAGAAATGCCGCGGGCCTGGGTTCCAACGGTTGGGGACTGGGTTCAGAAATGACAGAAAATGGCAAAGGCATTGTCCTGGCTAACCCCCATTTTCCCCATACCGGTCAAATTCGCTTTTTCCAGTCGCACCTGACAATTCCGGGTGTCATGGATGTTACCGGCGGTTCCCTGATCGGTATGCCTGGTGCAATCAATATTGGCTTCAATCAAAATCTGGCATGGACTCACACCTTCTCAACCGCTGAACACTTTGTGGTGTATCAATTGCAACTCGGCGAGGACCGGGAAACCTATATTTTTGACGGGCAAGCTTTACCCGTTGAAAAACGTACTGAGCAAATAATGGTGAACATTGGTACGGCAGTTGTGCCCTTTGAGAAAGATATCTACGTTACCGCGCGAGGCCCGATGATTGAAGCACCGCCAACAGCGGCCCCCTTTGTCTGGGACGACAATCAGGCGTTTTATGTGCAGGATGCCAATATGTACAACAATGACGTCCTGGAACATTGGGTGTCCATGAATCTGGCCCGCAATCTGGCGGAATTTCAGCAGGCCTTTAAAGATTACGATGGTGTCATTTTTAACAACACCCTCTACGCGGACGATCAGGGTAATGCCTGGTACATTGATGATTCAACGGTACCGAACCTCACATTGAACGCGGAAACCGGTGTTGCCAATGATCCCACATTTGCAGGTCTCAGAGCTCAGGCAGGGTTTACCGTGTTGCCAGGTAGTTCCAGTATTTTCGGGTTCACCAATGCCGAACCTTATGAAAATGCCCCTAAATTACTGACCAATACTTATGTGCAAAACTCGAATGATTCATTCTGGTTAACTAACGCAGAAATGCCCCTCAATGGCTATGTCTCACCGCTCTATGGCGATACTCATACACCGCAAACGATGCGCTCCAGAATGGGCCAGAAACTGCTCAAAGACAGTAGTGGTGAAGATGGCAGATTCAATGCAACTGAAGTTGAGAATGCGTTATTTTCAAACCGTTCTTATTTTGCAGAGTTAGTATTGGACAATCTGCTGGCTAATTGCGAGCCGGATGAAAACGGGCAACACAATGTCGAAATAGCCAACGGCGAAACGGTTGATGTTGTGCCTGCCTGCAGCACGCTCACAGCCTGGAATGGCATGCAAAGTAGCGACAGTATCGGTGGCGGTTTGTTGCGGGAATTTGCCTATGAATTCTGTAGCAACAGTACCTGCGTTAATGCGCTGAGTGATGATTTTGATAGCGCAAATGCCACCACAACCCCGTCGGCACCGGCCAGTTATGACACGGCGTTGGTAGCATTAGCAACCGCCTGGTATAATCTGAATGAAGCGGGCTTTAATCCCGCCTCGCCATTAGGAGCAATGCAGTTTACCGAAAAGAGCTTGCCGGACGGCTCGCCATCAGGGGCAGTTATTCCCTGGCCAGGCGCAAACAGCCGGGAAGGTGGCTTTAATGTCTTTGATTACAATTACAGCCAAAGCCGCGACGGTACGTTGTTACCTCACCACAGTTATGACAGAGTTGACTCGGCGGTTACCGGACAACCCCTCGCCTCAGGCCTAAGCAGTGCCGGCTATCATGTGCGCTATGGCTCCAGTTGGATGATGGTGGTGGAGTTTACCGATGATGGTCCACAAGGCAGAGGCGTTTTAACATTCTCACAATCCAATAATGCGTTTTCACCTCATTGGAATGACCAGTCAGTGCTCTATGCGCAAAGCAATGGTTTACGCCCTATCCTGTTTACTGAGGATGACATCGCGGCAAATACCCTTAGCAGCATGACACTTACCAACGATTAATCGTTACCCAAAGAAAAACGCCTGTATGCTGACATACAGGCGTTTTTTTTATACCATGTTAAAATAACCGTTCGCGTTATCTGGCCAGGTTTTCAGCCAGCAAATGTTGGTGCAGCTCCTTTATCACACCGGTACTGGCTTCTTCATCCACCAGAAACGAGATATTGTGTGGATTCGCGCCGTAACTGATCATTCTGATTCTGACGGTTTCCAACACCTCAAATATTTTGCCAGCACCACCGTGTTTCGCGTGTAGTTTATTGCCAACAATCGTGATCAGGTCCAGCTTTGGTGTTACCTCTACAATGCAGATTTTTTCCAGTTCTGCTAACGCCCGGGTTGACGCCTGCGCCAGATTGGTAGCATGCCAGGCGTTGAAAGTCAGAGATATAAAGGTTTCTGATGTAGTAATTAAATCGATACTCAACCCAAACTGATCCAGGATGTTAAATACCTTGCCGATAAACTGCGTAGTACGTTCCATTTTAGGCGTGTGCAGTGTTACCAATTGCTGCTCTTTGCGTCGGGTTATTGCTCTGAATGTCGGTTCGAACTGACAATCTTTAACGATAGTGGTGCCGCCCTGCTCAGGGGCACGGGTACTGCCCACAAATACCGGAATATTTTGCCTTAACGTTGGCGCTAATGTTGCCGGATGTAGTACTTTCGCACCAAAGTTTGCCATCTCGGCGGCTTCGTCATAGCTCAGTTCAGCAATGGGATAGGCTCGTTCATCGATACGTGGGTCCGTGCTAAACACCCCGGCCACATCAGTCCAGATCTCACAGCGTTTTGCGGATAACGCTTCAGATAATAAAGCGGCGGTATAATCGGAACCGCCCCGGCCTAACGTCGTAGTGTCTCCCCAGGCGGTTTTGCCTATAAAGCCCTGGGTTACCAAAACCCGCTCTGCAAGCAGTGGGGTCATGTCTTTTTGGGCGCGAATGGCGAGTTGCTCAATATCGGGTGTGGCAGAGCCAAAATTGTCGTCGGTCAGCATCACCTGTCTGACATCGAACTCCAGAGCCGCCACGCCACTTTCATTAAAACAGGCAGCCAGCAACAAAGAAGCCAGCCGTTCACCGTACGACAGTAATTCATCCTGTAACATCGGGCTTTCATTGATGCCATCAGCGTAGACGACCTTTTGGATGCCGGCAAACAGGTTGTCCAATTTAGGCTTAACACTTTGCTTGTCGTTGAGTTGTTCATAAATGTCAAAAATTTGCTGCTCTATTCGCTGCAAAATAATCTCTTTATCTTCTCCGGACATGGGCGTTTTACCCAATTCCACCAGATGGTTGGTGATGCCCGCCGGGGCACTGGTTACCACCAGTTTGCAGTCTGTATTCTGGGAAACGATACGCACACAGTTTTTCATAGCCTCAAAATTTGCGACGCTGGTGCCACCAAATTTTGCTATGACCAGGGAAGAATCATGCATTTATAAAAAGCCTCAGTTTAATTACCGGTACAGTTTAATCATAGTCAGGTTTATAAGGGTAACAATTTCTCAGTATTTAACCCAGAGGCCATCTAATACTTTAGGCTAAAATGCTCAATTGGGGGGTTCCAATGCCGATAAAACTTATGAGACGATGCGTCTTGAAACATGCCAACAAGGCATAACCGCCCCTTGTAAACTAGCTTGAGAGTGGTCCGGATATGCGCTTTGTTGGTATTGATTCCCTTCCAACGTTTTGGGCGGATGTGGTTAACTTAGCTAAATTGGCTAGGTAGCATCCGCCTGTTTTCCAAAGCGCTCCTGATATTCTTCTTTGGCAATACCATAATTCCCCAGTTTCAGGTTGCCTGACTCAACACTGAGAAAGCGGTTCTGTTGCAATTGTTCACTGGTTTTCAGCAAATAAGCTTCAATATCTTTGTCCGATGTGTCGTCATTCTTTAAGGATTGTGCATAATCCCGGGCGGTCACCTGTTCACTGAGCTCTGACAGCATCATTACCTTTTCCATGCGCTCACTAAGCCTGCTGTCACGATTCAGATAATCAACCAGCTTGTTTAAAGATTTATTGTCGGCTTGTTCAGAAGCCAGTTGCCACTTTCCATCAGATAGTTGCAGTGGCGGAATGTTAGACAGGTTGAGATCTTCAGTGACACTTTTCAGTTCATTTTTGACCTGCTTAAAATAGAAATCCAGCATGTCATTAACTTTGTCACCGGTGACACTGCTTTCACCGCTAATTATCTGATCAACCATGTTGTCGATAGACTGCACGTTGACCAGGCTATTTTGAATGGCATCCACATCCTGAGCACTGTTCTTTGCTCCTAAATTCTGCATGTCACTGACAAATTGTGCATTGGATCGTTGATCGTCGATGTACTGGAAAAGTGAAGTCGCCTGCGAAGCTGTTGTTGATAACATAATAAGTCAAAAATTCGTTAACCCTGCATCTGTTCAGCAATAACCGGACCAACTTAATAGCTACAGCCAAACTTTCCGGGGCCACCTGTTCTGACCCGTTCAGCCGTCAATTGGCGCATCGAAAATTAACATCAAAACCTGTCCAGATGGTCATAAACCATTGAAAGATTTAATAATTTCGTAGCCATTCTGTCACATTCTCTATTTTTAATATTGGGCCTGACTTTCAGCCCAAATGTGCAAATTAAAATAGGATTAATCATGAAACGTACACTTCTTTCTTTGGCAGTGATTGCTATTCTGGCCGGTTGTTCCGGCGATGATGGTGACGATGGTGCAATCGGTCCACAGGGACCACAAGGTGCTCAGGGTGACACTGGCTCACCAGGTACCCCAGGACAAGATGCCACATTAGGTGTAAGCATGAGTGTTGTAGGGCGGGCACAACTGAATCCTGAAGACCCCGAAGGCGCGGCAGAAATCGTACAATACCATGCAGCCACGCAAACTGTGTTCGCTATCAATAGTGCTGCCGATGCACCTACTGTTGAAATGATTGATATTTCCGGACTCACCGCAGAGGCATTGAGCAACCCGTTAACCAGCACAAATTTAACGTCAACCGCGCTGGTACTGGAAACCAGCGCCAATGGCATTGCATTAGGTGGACCCAACAGCATTGCCGTATCAGGTGACTGGATGGCGATTGCTGTCGCTGCAGATGCGCATGCCGATAACGGTGTAGTGTTGTTTTACAATGGTCTTGATGCCGCTACACCGGTCTTTGTTAAAGCCGTTACCGTTGGTAATCTGCCGGACATGGTCACTTTCACGCCTGATGGCAGTAAAGTGATTGTTGCCAACGAAGGCGAACCTGCCGGTGATTATTCGGTTGATCCGGAAGGCTCTGTGGCCATTATCAACATGACTGATGGCATGCCAGCAGATACCGCCACTATTCTCGACTTTACTGCCTACAACGGTATGCAGGACGCTTTAGAAGCTCAGGGAATGCACTTCCCTAATCCCAATGGCCGCACCATCAATGGCAACCTTATCAATGTGTCGGTTGCTCAGGATTTAGAGCCGGAATACATTGCTGCCACGAATGAGGTGGCCTACGTTGCACTGCAGGAAAATAACGGTCTGGCGATCGTAGATTTAACCGACAATAGTCTCGAAGTGGTGGGTTTAGGCTTTAAGGATTGGAGCGACCTGTTGATTGATGGTATGGAAGATGGTGCTGTTAGTTTCGGCTCCTACGACAACCTTTATGGAATGTACCAACCCGATACCATCGCAACCTACAGCTGGAACAATGCTGATTTCGTCGTTACCGCCAATGAAGGGGATGCCAGAGAATATTTCTTTGACACCCTAAATGCCGAAGGAAACCAGGACGAAGACTTGTGTGATGCCGCTGGCGGACAAGACTTTGACGAAGATGATGGCTGTCTCTCCTACACGGATGAAACTCAGGGCCGCCGCCTTGATTTTGCAGCAGGTTCATCACTGGCAATGAACGCCGGTGACGATCCCGAAGATTTTGACTTTACCGCCTTCCCCATTGGTCGCCTGACAGTAACCGCGGAGCTGGGCGACAGTGACGGCGATGGGGTATACGAAAACATATATGCCTACGGTGCTCGCTCTTTTACCATCTGGGATAGCAATGGTCTGGTAGTATTCGATTCCGGTGATGATTTTGAACGCATTACTGCATCGGTACACGGTGATGAATTCAATAACAACGACGATGCAAATGAAGGTGATTCACGCTCTGCCAACAAAGGGCCTGAACCGGAAGCTCTGACGATTGGTACTGTGGGTGACAGAACCTATGCCTTTATTGGTCTTGAGCGTATGGGCGGGATTTTCGTTTACGATATTACCAATCCCTACAACACGCAGTTTGTTGAATATGTGATCAACCGTGACACCACTGAAGGTGCAGACTTGACAGGTGATTCCGCACCGGAAGGCATGGTCTTTGTCTCTGCCGATCAAAGCCCCAGCGGCAATGCACTGGTGGTCATTGGTAATGAAATCAGTGGCACAGTAACAATCTGGCAAGTTACTCCAAACTAAAAATCAGACCAAATGATAAAGTGATAAGGCGCCCCGGCGCCTTTTGCTGAGTTCAGTATTGTATGATTGCCCATTCTTTGGGCAATCCGGCTATGAATCGTTTGACAAACCCTAAGAAGCTGAGAATATAGAACATTAATTCTTTCTCATACGAGTGCTCAGCGTTCTTATTTTATGGCAACAATCAAACAAGTTTCCGAACTGGCTGGTGTATCATTAGCAACAGTTTCCCGGGTCATAAATGATACCGATCAGGTAAAACCCGCCACCCGCGCCAAAGTCGAAGATGCCATGAAAAAGCTGGGTTACCGCCCCAACTTTATTGCTCAGTCACTTGCCTCCAATAAAAGTAATACCGTGGGCTATGTTGTACCGGAATTACACGGATCGTTTTTTGGCGACATGTTATCCGGTTCAGAAAGGCTGTTAAAGAAAGCCAAGAAGCATCTGTTTATCGCTGCCGGACACAGTAATGAAGAAGATGAAATCAAGGCCATCGAATCCTTACTTGGCAGACGATGTGATGCACTAATCTTGCATCTGGAAGCGGTCTCAAACGACTATCTTATTGAACTGTCCAAAGACAATGTTGATTTTGTGGTGGTTAACCGTTACATCCCGGAAATTGCCGACCGCTGTATCAGTCTGGATAATGTCAAAGGTGGCTATATCGCCACGAAAACGTTAATCCGCTACGGCCATCGCGACATTGCTTATATTTCAGGTTCGTTGTGGAAATCTGACGCCGCCGACCGGTTGGCAGGTCACAAACAAGCATTACAGGATGCCAATATTCCCTACAATCGCCTGCGCGTATTCGAAGGGAACTTCCAGGCCAGCTCCGGGTATGAGGGAATGCTGTCATTTTTGAACTCAGGACAAGCACCAACTGCGGTGGCTTGTGCCAATGATGAAATGGCTTATGGGGCGGCTGATGCTATCCGTGAACGCGGATTATCTATTCCCGATGATATCTCGTTGGTGGGTTTTGATAACATCGAATTTTCCCGCTTTTCCCATCCAAAACTGAGCACAGTTGACTACCCTACCCGCGCTATCGGAGAAACGGCAGCCAACTGGATATTAAGTCGCATATACGGCCAGGGGCCATTTGATGCTACCCACATTTTTATGCCTGAACTCATAAGTCGGGACAGTATCGCCATGCTGAAGAGTGACAAGGCATAGCGTTTTCAGTTAACTGACCCGGGTTAAATCTGGCAGATCGCGATGGATATCATCGAGTTTTTGCTCTGTCAGGTTGTAAAACTTCATTACCACGGCCACCAGGATAAAACTGATGGCCGGATACAGAGTAAAGGACAACAATATGCCTTGTTTCGCGACATCGGTTTGCTCTGTGTCAGCGACGTAGCCATATGCAGCCAATAACCAACCCGCTATTGCGCCACCGATGGCCAATCCCAATTTAATAAAAAACACTACCGAAGAATACACCAGGCCGTTGATCCTGATACCGCTTTTCCAATGCCCATAATCCACCACATCGGCCATTTTAGCCCAAAGCAATGGCGTACCAATCTGCAAGCTGAAACACCATAAGAAGTACAGTGCAAAAGCTAATATAATCTGCTGATCGCCCACAAAAAAAGCAGCAATGGAAAAACCGGCAGCAATCAGTTGCATCGCAATATACAACTTGATTTTGCATATCCGTTTAGCCAGGTAAGCCGAATACGCACAACCTAAAATATTGCCAATCATGCCCAAAGTCACAAACCAGGTAATCAAATCTTCTCTGAGCAGGTAGTACTTCACATAATAAATGGCCAGCGTTGAGCGCATCACAATGCCGGTTAACACAAAAATGGCGGCCAGACACAAAATTCGCCATTGGTCGTTATGCCATAAAATAGCCAGTTCTTTTTTGAAGTCAGATTTTTGCGTTACCGGTGGATGCACGCGTTCTTTAGTACCGGCAAAACACAATAAAAACAGGATCACACCTAAAATACTCATGGCCGTGATCGTTAACTGATATCCTCTGGCTTTATCGCCTTGTCCTAACAAATCTACCAGAGGGATAGTCAGCGCCGTAACTAACAGTCCACCAAGCATGCCAAATACAAAGCGATAAGACTGGATTGAAACCCGCTCTCTTGGATCAGCGGTCAAGACTCCCCCCAGCGCAGAATAAGGAATATTGATAGCCGTGTAGGCCATCATTAACAACGTATAGGTGACAAAGGCATATATCATCTTGCCATTTTCGGACAGTTCCGGCGTGGTAAAGGCCAGAATACTGATCACCGCAAAGGGGATCGCTAACCAGAGTAAATAAGGGCGAAATTTGCCATATTTGGTATTGGTGCGGTCAGTCAACGCCCCCATCAGAGGGTCAGTGATGGCATCAACGACCCGGACCGCTAAAAACAATATGCCGACGACCGCCGGAGAAATACCGAAGATATCGGTATAAAAAAATGACAGGAACAGCATGACCGTTTGAAAAATGATATTGCTTGCGGTATCCCCTAACCCGTAAGCCACTTTTTCTTTTACTGATACCATTTAGCTTTTCATCCCCAAATAATGCGCACAACACTTACCGAGCCAACAGAAATTCCCGATAGGCAAGGCCACTTTGTTTTATGATTCTTTTTTGATCCTGATAGTCTACGTAAACAATACCAAATCGTTTTAAATAGCCTTCTGCCCATTCAAAATTGTCCATCAGACTCCAGGCAAAATAGCCGCGAATATCTACTCCCAGTGCCATGGCTTGTTCAACAGCATGCAGATGCGTTCTGAAATAAGCAACGCGTGCTTTGTCTACAACGGCACCGTCTTTCAACACATCCGGCATTGCCGCGCCATTTTCGGTTATGTACATGGGTGGTAGCTGATATTGTTCATGAAGTTGCACTAAAATATCCGTTAAGCCTTGCGGGTAAATCTCCCACCCCATATCAGTGAGTGGCAAGGGCTTTTTGGAAGATTCCCGGAATCCCTCCTGTGGATCGGCAACATACCTTTCACGTGTATAGTAATTAATTCCAAGATAGTCCAGCTTTGCCGCTATTATTTCCAGATCACCATCCACAATATCGGGTTTTTCTTCTTCAGGTAGTTGTTCAATAAGCGTGGGATATTCGCCGGTTAGCAGTGGGCAGATGTACCACTGATTAAAGTGTTCGTCGGCCAGTCTGGCGGCAATTTGATCCTCATGGCTATCAGTTTCACCATATCTGGGACTGACATTGACCACGATGCCACTTTCACTGTCAGGGCAATTCTGGCGCAGCTTTGCCATTGCCAAACCATGTGCCAGCAATAAATAATGTGCGGCTTTTTTACCAAACTCACGCCCGACTTTGCCGGGAGCATGAACGCCAATTTCATAGCCCAGGTAAGCGCTACAAAACGGTTCGTTTAACGTGGCCCAGGAATACACGTATTCTCCGAGCGCTTTACTGACCACATCAGCATAATGGGCAAACTGATAAGCCGTTTCCCGATTAAGCCAGCCGCCGGCATCTTCAAGGTATTGTGGCAAATCCCAGTGGTACAGGGTTACGTATGCTTTAATATTAAGGGCTTTTAATCGCTTGAGAATATTGAGGTAAAACTGAATTCCCTCAGGTTTTACATTCCCCTGTGCATCCACTACGCGGCCCCAGGAAATGGAAAAGCGATAGGCATCAACGCCCAGATGCGATATCAACTCCAGGTCTTCATGCCATAACTCGTAATGATTGCAGGCGATGTCCCCGTTGGAGTTGTCACGAATTGCTCCCTCTTTTGCGCAAAACGTATCCCAAATGTTTCGGTCACGGGTATTAATTCCACCTTCAATCTGAAAAGCAGCAGTGGCGACACCAAAACAAAAGTTCTTCTTTCGTAGCGGAGAATGTGGAGCAATATCTAATTTCATAACAGAGTTTATCCGGCAGAATTCAGCAATAATATAGGCTGCTACTAACGGGCAATCTTCACTACCCGGCTTTGGTTTCGCTTGAGAATCGTCAGCAACCATCCTGTAAGCGCTTACATTTTCACTCAAAAAAATTTGTTAAGAAAATTTAAATGTAAGCGCTTTCATTTATGTTAATGTGTTGTTACAATGCCGTCAAACAAATATTTCATTTATAGTGAAAAAACACTTAGCACTATTACAAGGCGGACAAGTCTATGGCTGGAATTTCAGCGGGAAATACAAATAACGTGCAACCACAGGATGTGCAGATAAATAATCGCTTTGCACTCATTTCGTTAACTTCTTTGTTTTTTATCTGGGGATTGATCACATCACTGAATGACATACTAATCCCACACCTTAAAGGTGTTTTTGAACTTACCTACACTCAGGCAATGTTGGTGCAGTTTTGTTTTTTCAGCGCCTATTTTCTGGTCTCTATCCCCGCCGGACGGCTCATACAAAAATCGGGCTACCAGCTCGGAATCTTCATCGGTTTGGTAACCGCCGCCGTTGGCTGCTTAATATTTATCCCTTCCGCACAAATTCCTGCGTACTGGATGTTCCTTGGAGCGCTATTTATCCTGGCATCGGGGATCACCATATTGCAGGTAGCGGCTAATCCATTAGTTACGCTGATGGGCAAGCCAGAAACGGCATCAGCAAGACTGAATATGACCCAGGCGTTTAATTCCCTGGGAGCCACCGCAGGCCCAATTGTTGGTGGTATTTTGATTTTCGGTGGAACACACGGTGCGGACGGCGCCTCAGTCGATAAAGTGATCGTTCCCTATCTGGGATTAGCCGTTATTCTTATCGCCCTTGGTATCTATTTTAAAATGATCCACATCCCGGATACGCACACCACGGAAGCCAGCGATGCAGAAGTACCGGCCAACGACAGCATCTGGCGACATAAACACCTGATTCTCGGCGCCATTGGCATATTTACCTATGTCGGTGCCGAAGTGTCCATTGGTAGCTTTTTAGTGAGCTATTTAGGCGAAGCCAATATCGGCAATATGTCAGAAGCACAGGCCGCTAATTACGTTGCCTATTTCTGGGGAGGTGCGCTGATAGGTCGTTTTATTGGTGCCGCTCTGATGAGTTATATCGCAGCCAACAAGATCCTGGCGTTCAATGGTGCAATGTCCATCTTATTACTTGCCGCCACCATGAGCTTTGATGGTGCGATTGCCATGTGGTCGGTTATTGCCGTGGGTCTTTGTAACTCCATCATGTTCCCCACCATTTTCAGTCTGGCCATCAAAAAATTGGGCCCTCTAACCAGCCAGGGTTCCGGATTGTTGTGTTTGGCTATTGTTGGCGGTGCGGTAATCCCTCTGTGTCAGGGCGTACTGGCTGACACCATTGGTATTCAGGCCTCATTTGTATTGCCGCTGGTTTGCTATGTCTACATCGCATTTTTTGGCTTTAAGGGCTTTAAGCCCCGCGGAACTGAATACTAACAGACAACCCGAATTCAAAGGTAAGTTACAATGAGTAAAACACTTTCTCTCCTTGCGTCCAGCATTGCGACATTATTATTGGCAGGTTGCCAGCCGGCAGTTACGGAGCAAAATACCGGCGCAGATACTTCTCGGGCTGAACCTAACGTTCATGCAATCTGGCCAAAACTGGATATCGCTATTAAACCTGATGCCGCTGTCGAAGCCAAAGTGAAAGAACTGCTTTCGGGTATGACATTGCCACAAAAAGTGGCACAGGTTATCCAGCCTGAAATCCGGGACATTAGTGTTGAGGATATGCGCCGTTATGGATTCGGCTCCTATCTCAATGGTGGCGGCGCCTATCCGGACAATAACAAACACGCCACTGTATCCGACTGGGTAGCACTGGCGGAGGCCATGTATCAGGCTTCGATTGACGACAGCCTGGATGGTTCCGGCATTCCTACCATGTGGGGTACTGACGCCGTTCACGGTCACAATAACGTGATTGGTGCCACTATTTTTCCGCACAATATCGGTTTGGGTGCCGCGAATGATCCAGACCTGATCAAACGCATTGCGGGCGCAACGTCAATCGAAGTTCAGGCAACCGGTATCGACTGGATTTTTGCGCCTACCGTTGCCGCTGCTCGCGATGATCGTTGGGGCCGAACCTATGAAAGTTATTCAGAAGATCCGGCGATAATCCGGGATTATTCAGAAGCGATAGTGCAAGGCCTTCAGGGTGATGATGAAAGCGGCTTTTTTGGTGACGACAAAGTCATCTCAACAGTTAAACACTTTATCGGTGATGGTGGCACAGAAAAGGGCGACGATCAGGGCAACAACATCGCTGACGAAGCAACCTTATTCACTATCCATGCTCAGGGTTACGTAGGCGGTTTAAGCGCAGGTTCGCAAACTGTCATGGCGTCGTTTAACAGCTGGCATGGTGAAAAAATTCATGGCAAAAAATACCTGTTAACCGATGTGCTGAAAACGCGTATGGGCTTTGATGGTTTTGTGGTTGGCGACTGGAATGGTCACGGTCAGATAAAAGGTTGCAGTAATGAAAACTGTGCTCAGGCCATGAATGCCGGGCTGGACGTTTATATGGTGCCCACCCAAGCGTGGAAACCACTCTATGAAAACCTGATTGCTCAGGTACAATCCGGAGAAATCCCCCAGTCCCGACTTGATGATGCCGTAACCAGAGTGTTGCGCGTTAAAGTGCGCGCCGGTTTATTCGACAAACCATCACCTGCGAATCGACCTCACGCCAACAAACAGTCGCTGATTGGTGCTCAGGCTCACAGAGATATTGCCCGTGAAGCGGTTCGAAAGTCACTGGTGTTACTGAAAAACAATCAACAAACTCTGCCGCTTTCTCCCAATCAGAATGTCCTGGTGGCCGGTGATGCCGCACACAATATTGGCAAACAATCGGGTGGCTGGAGTATTACCTGGCAGGGAACGGGCAACAACAATTCAGATTTTCCCGGTGGTACCTCCATTTACGACGGTATAGCTTCAGTAGTGACTCAGGCAGGCGGTCAAGTTGAGCTGTCTGAGCAAGGTACATTTACTGAAAAGCCGGATGTTGCAATCGTGGTATTTGGCGAGGAGCCTTATGCTGAAGGCAATGGCGATTTAGACAATGTGGAATATCAACGCGGCAGTAAATCCGACCTTGCCCTACTCAAATCACTTAAAGCTCAGGATATCCCGGTGGTTTCTCTGTTTATCAGTGGCAGACCAATGTGGGTGAATCCCGAAATCAACGCTTCTGACGCTTTTGTCGCCGCCTGGTTACCCGGCTCAGAAGGACAAGGCATTGCCGATGTATTGTTCACCGATAGCCAGGGTGAAATCCAACATGATTTTCACGGGAAACTCAGCTTCAGTTGGCCGAAGACACCTCAACAACAAGCCAATAAGGGCGAGGCAGATTACGCTCCGTTATTCCCCTACGGGTACGGGTTAAGTTATCGTTCTGACGCCAAACCAATCACAATGCTGGCTGAGGACAATGGCAGTTCTGGCGCGACACTGGATGATCGGGCCTTATATCAGGGGGCGGTGAAAGCCCCCTGGCAACTGGCCGCGGTCGATGCTCAGGGGCAACAGGTTATGACCGCCAGTGTGCTTAACAGCGATGCAATCAAGGTCAGAACCCGTGACCGACGGGTGCAGGAAGATGCGTTGCAAATAACCTGGCTCAATGACGCGGCATTTGGTTTGTACAGCCCCTTTCCCGATGACCTGATGGGTTTCCTGGAATCCGGAGCCAGCCTGCAGTTTGACGTAAACGTGACCAGCATCAGTGATAGTGTGCAACTCAAATTGATCTGTATGGATAACTGCGTCAACAGCATAGACCTCACCGCAACACTGAGTGCGGCGCAGGGTAACGCCTGGCAAACCGTGCAACTGCCACTGCAATGCCTGGCGAAGCAAGGTGTTAACTTTACAAAAATTATGTCCCCTTTCGCATTGCATGCAACACAAGGGACGCAGTTGCAGATATCCGATGTCATACTCACCAGTCAACCTGAGGAAAGTGCATCCATACCGCAATCCTGTCGGAGTGAACAATAATGTTAAAAAATCCTAAGTTATTATCGCTTTCCCTGGCGTTATTCGCCTGTAACAGTCTGGCTGAACAGCCAGCGCCGGAAAAAGTTAACTGGCAAGACAAAGGCTGGCAGTTAATTTGGCAGGATGAATTTAATGGTTACCGGGTTGATGAGACTAAATGGAGCTATGAAATCAACTGCTGGGGAGGCGGGAATGATGAGCAACAATGTTACGTAGACAAACCCGGCAACTTTGAGTTTATCGACGGCATCATGCATATTTTGGCCAGAAAAGAAGCCCATACCGGCGCCAGTGAAACAGAGGATTCGCCTGCCTGGGATCCAACCCAGACCCGCACCCTCCCCTTTACTTCAGGACGTTTGCGCAGCAAAAACAAAGGAGATTGGCGCTACGGACGGTTTGAAATGCGGGCCCGGCTGCCTCATGGACAAGGCACATGGCCGGCATTCTGGATGCTACCCACTGATAACGTCTATGGCGGCTGGGCCGCTTCGGGCGAAATAGACATTATGGAGGCAGTCAATATCGGGGTTCACACGGACAAATCTGGCACCCTGAGCCCCGAAGCAGAAACCCGGGTTCACGGCACCCTTCACTATGGGCGAACCTGGCCGGAAAATGTGTATTCCGGAACCTGGTACGAATTACCGGGTAAACTCAGTCCGGCAACGGGATTTCACACCTACGCAGTAGAGTGGGAAGAAGGTGAGATTCGTTGGTACATGGATGATGTGCATTATGCTACGCAGCGCTCTTCCGGTTGGTTTTCGGAATTAAAAAGTGATTCAGGTGAGGTAAAAAGCAATCCAGGCCATGCGCCTTTTGATCAACGCTTTCATCTGATCCTGAATCTCGCAGTGGGTGGCGCCTGGGCATCAAATGTTAACGAAAAAGGCATTGATCAGCAGATCTTTCCACAGCGTTTTAGTATTGACTATGTAAGAGCCTATCAATGTAGTAAAGATCCGGAAACAGGCAAAGGCTGTGCGTCAGTTAGTCAGCATGCCAAAGTCGTTACCGGCAAAGACAGTCACTAAAGCGTGTTGATCTTTACGGTGCCTTTTTGCACACAGGCGCAGTCCAATGGATTCGCCACAGGTAACAGGTTGCACCATTAAATAAACAGGTTTTGTGCGGTCAGACGCAAAACCTGTTGCCCTTCTTCCAGCACCACCTCTAAAACGTCACCAACTGCCTGAATTTGCCACCGTCGGTTAATTTGACAGGCCGAATTTGCATCACCGGTTTCAAAATAGGAGAAACCTTGTAAATCGGTTTCAGCAGCAAACACCAATGTCGTGTTGCAGCGCTGTTTAGGATAATAAACGCGCCCTGTGGTCATAGAATCCGTCAGTACCAGTCGCACGGTTTCGCAGGTTTCACCACAGATTGACAACTGATAGAAACCGCCCAGATGTCGACGCTTGTGGTGTATTTTGCTGGGTACCGGTGGAGTTTCGGTGGCATTGACCTGTGCAACTAACAGGGGTAACTTCAGTGAATCGAATCCGGTCAGTGATGCATCGTAGTAATAAAACAGCGGCCGCAACGCCACTTCAATCACCTTACCCCATTGCGACTGAAGGTGCTCCGGAAACAAAACCCGTTCCGTCTCGGTTCGGGGTAACCACAAAAAGATAGCTGTCCAGATAAAGGGCACCACAACTAACGGTGACAGAGACGCATTAATTAGTGGATTTATACGCTGCTTCATTCGACGCGCCCGAATCAGAAAACGGGTGCGCACATACGCAGCCAGACAGATAAACACAACAAAGGTACTCACCAGCACGGCATAGGTCGGTAAAAACACCAGAGCAAAGCTCTTGCGCATCAGGTTAAACGCTTCCTGTGGTATATCTTTTGGCGACTGCACCAGTTGCCTTGACCAATGCCGGGCAACCTCCCCTTCTAAAGCATAGATGTCTTCGGCATGAACAATAGCGGCAACGGAGGGAAATCTGGCTTTGACGATAGTATTCAGGCAGCGGCTAACCGACAATAAAAAACGCTGCTCTGGCGGGCCTGTTGTTGCCTCAGGTAAGGCCGACAAGCTGCAATGATAAACTTCCGATAGGCGCGCAATATCAAATCGTGTGTAGCGGCTTTGAGTCGTTAAGAATGCCTCAAATTGCGCCACAGCAGTATCGATATACAACGTCCTTTCCGGCTCTGAGTTTTTGGTGTTATCCAGCCCTTCAACAATTGGGTAAAAATCATCAATTTTGTCTTTGAATCCCTGATAAATAGCAATAGCAGGTTTGGCTACTTTGGCGGGCAGGCCGGTGTCGAGCAACATCAGGGCGAGTTCATCAGCCAGCACATCACTGGTTTGCAAAGTGTGTAAATAGCTGTCATTCAGGCAAACATGTAACGGCAAATATAAGCGCACCAATTGCTTATGGCTGTTTTCCGCAAGCCGTTCCGCGCCCACAAACCGGTGATAGTCCGGTAGATTGCCATTGCTAAAGAGTCGGTTGGCGGCATTGCCTAATAAGCTGCAATGAACAATATTTTTAGACGCGTTTTTCTCCATCACCAGGTATAGCTCTTTCATTGCGACATAACCCATAATCGTCACCAGAATAAAACATCCCAACTTGATAGAAACACGACGCACAGCACTGGTTCTGTTCAGGCCTTTATGCAGTGATAAACCGATCAGTACTGAAAGTCCAAGCCCGGCGCCTGAAATAACTCTTCCGGTTGTTTCCAATTGGGTCAGATCAGAAATGTGCTCACTGACATAAAGACTATTCACCAGCACGGTCAAAAAATACATCTCCGCCAGCAAATAGCCCACAACGGCAAACAACAACAAGGGTTGCCAGATAAATTGTGATTTTAATCCGGTTTTAGCAGCAACAGACATGGGTGGTATTGGGAGTTATCCGTATCTAATCGTTTCTATTTTTTACCCGCAAAACGCACTGTAAAAAGCGAGATTTACGTCGCGGCAAAACGCCTTCAAGATTCAGTTTAGTTCAGAATGTTAAAAATATGTTGACTTGAGCAACACATATTTTTAACATTGATGAAAGCGCTTACATTATGCGTTATTTTTTGAAGCAAAAATGTAAGCGCTTTCATAAGAAGTACTGCAAGCAAACAAGGAAATTCAGTTTTCCCGTAGCTGAACAGAATTGTTTGACTTGCCCAAATGCGCATTACTCCGTCACAAGCACTTTGCAGCAACACACACGGCTGAGCGACGTAAACGGGGCTAATTAAATAAAATGACTTTGGAGAGCAACATGGTAAGTTACAGAGCGAACAAGCTCACACACATTATCTCAGCTTCCTTACTATCAGCCGGTCTGTTAGGGTGCGGCGGTGGTAGTGACACCACGAATACAATCATAGACCCATCGATCGCAACCCCACCTGTAACGGCCACAGACCAGCCGGACAGTGACTGGGAATTAGTATGGAGCGATGAATTTGACGGCGCCGACATTGATTCTGACAAATGGACCCATGAGGTCAATTGTCAGGGCGGCGGCAACAATGAAAAACAATGTTATACCGATGACCCGCGTAACTCTTTTGTTACTGACGGCATGCTTAATATTGTTGCCATGCCCACCCCCGAAGATCAGGATCTCCCACTGCCCTATACTTCGGCGCGATTAAACACTAAATACAAAGGTGATTTTACCTATGGTCGTTTCGAAGCCCGTATAAAATTACCCCAGGGACAAGGTTCCTGGCCGGCATTCTGGATGCTGCCTACAGATGAAGAATATGGCGGTTGGCCCAAATCGGGTGAAATTGATATTTTAGAAGCGGTTAACCTGGGTGTTGTAGACGCCGAAAGCGGTGTTGCCGAATCTAACATTCACGGTACCTTGCACTATGGATTCGACTGGCCCAACAATATGAGTTCAGGCCAGAGCTATACCCCAACCAGCAACCCGGCTGACGGCTTCCACACATACGCTATCGAATGGCAGGAAGGCGAAATTCGCTGGTATATGGATGGTTACCTGTTTGCGACACAACGCAAATCAGTGGTCAGAAGGCTGAATGACGGTACGGCCGTGGGCCTTTCTCACCGTGGCTGGTTTGTGCCACAATTTAACTCAGTCACCGGCGAAGAAGAAAACGTTTACAGCGCTGCTCCATTTGACCAAAATTTTCATATGATTCTGAATTTTGCCGTTGGTGGAAACTGGCCTGAAAACGTTAACAATTTGGGCATTGATGAAAGTGCCTTTGAAGGCGGTCAGGCCATGCAGGTGGACTATGTTCGGGTTTACGAGTGTTCGTCTGACCGAAACACCGGTAAAGGCTGCGAAACGGTTCGCCCTGGCTATGATGAAGAAGGCGACGGATTGGTAGAAGGCGCAGCGCCTATCCCTACACCGCCCGCTCCACCGTCAGTTGATCCGGTAACCATTTTTGCTGATGAAGAAAATCCAGATTGGCCATTGTGGGACTGCTGCGGCGGTACGACCCCTGAAGTGGTAATGGATGATGCACAACACGGTGCGGTAGCGGAATTTAAAATCCTGGACAACAACGGCACAGTATTGGGCTTTTATGGTCGCGATGCCGGCGCACTGGATGCCTCGCCATCCTTGTCTGATGGTAGCCTGCGCTTTGATATGAAAGTGGTCACAGAACCTACCACCGCCACGAGCTGGTTGTTAAAAGTTGAAGCCAATGGCAATACGTCATTTGCCGAAGTACCTCTGAATGCCAGCACTGAAGGCGCTGATCCGGTATTGGGTGAATGGCAAACCTACACCTTCCCGCTATCCTACCTGTCTGATCAAGGACTGGATGTCAGCGGTATTGATGTCATTATGATTTTCCCGGCCTGGGGCACAGGTGATGGCGCGACATTCCGTGTAGACAACCTGATTGTCGGTCCGGAAGGCAGTGCACCTTCGGTTGAACTGGTACTGTTTGAAGACAGCGCCAATATCGAATGGCCACTTTGGGATTGCTGTGGCGGAACAACGCCGGTTGAAGCCATGGACGATGAAGAGCACGGTACTGTGGCAGAGTTCGAAATTCTGGATAACAACGGTACGGTAATGGGCTTCTTTGGCCGTGACAATGGCCCGTTTGACGCTTCCAGTATTCTGTCTGATGGCGTACTTGAGTTTGACATGAAAGTGGTTAATGCCCCTGCAGGCGAAACCAGTTGGTTGCTCAAGGTCGAAGCGCACGGCAACACTTCTTTTGCCGAAGTTACGCTAAACACCAGTACTCAGGGTCAGGATCCGGTCACCGGCGAATGGCAAACTTACACCTTCCCTCTGCTGGCTTTGTCAGATGCGGGACTGGATGTCAGCGGCATTGATATCGTGATGATTTTCCCGGCTTGGGGAACAGGTGCAGGCGCAACGTACAGAGTAGATAACGCTAAAATCTATGATCCTAATGCTTCCTCAGGTGGCTCAACCGGTCCTCTGTTAGCGGTTTTCGCTGATGCGGAAAACGAAGCTTGGCCGATGTGGGATTGCTGTGGTGGCACTACGCCCGCCGTCGCAATGGACGATGCCGATCATGGTTCTGTAGCGGAATTTCAGATTCTGGACAACAACGGCACTGTGATGGGATTTAACAGCCGTGACAGCGGCGAACCTTTCGATGCCAGTAGCATTCTGACTACCGGGGTATTTCAATTTGAAATGAAAGTGGTATCACCGCCCTCTTCCAGCACAGACTGGTTGTTAAAAATCGAAGCGCATGGCAACACCTCATTCGTAGAAGTACCTTTGAATACCAGTCAGGAAGGCGTGGACCCGGTAACAGGCGAATGGCAAACCTACACCTTTGACTTATTAAGTTTGAGTGATGCTGGTTTAGACGTCAGTGGTATTGATGTGATTATGATCTTCCCTGCATGGGGCACTGGTGAGGGTGCAACCTATCGCGTAGACAATGTCTATGTTGGTAACCCCAGTGACATATCGGGCGGTGGTTCAGGTGGCGGCAGCTCTGCCAACGCCGCTCTGACACTGTTTGCCGACAGCGAAAATGAGAACTGGCCAATGTGGGATTGTTGCGGCGGTACCACACCGGCAGTGCAAATGCTGGATGATGGACATGGCGCAGTGGCTGAATTCCAGATTCTGGATAACAACGGCACTGTGATGGGTTTCAATGGCCGTGATCAGGGACAGGTGTTCGATGCCTCAGCGTATCTTTCTGCCGGTAAGTTCCAGTTTGACATGCGTGTGGTAAATGCCCCCTCAGGCGACACCAGTTGGCTACTCAAAATCGAAGCACATGGTAATACCTCATTTGTAGAGGTGGCATTAAATACCAGTAACGAAGGTTTGGATCCGATCACCGGTGAATGGCAAACCTACAGCTTTGATTTGCTCACCTTATTGGATGCGGGCTTAGACGTCAGTGGTATTGATGTCGTGATGGTTTTCCCGGCCTGGGGCACAGGTGGCGGCGCCATCTACCAAATCGACAACGCTATGTTCACTGAGAATTAATCACACTGCATCGCAGATTGGAATAACGCAACTCTGCAACCCACACTGAAGCATCAGCTTAGGGTTGCAGATACAGCACACAAAAAAGTAGGGTTATTATGAAACAGACCAACTTTTCAAAAAAACGCCTGTCAGCAACCATTTCCATGTTGCTGGGCGCCACAGCATTGTCTCCATTGTCAGCTCAGGAAGTTGAAGAGTCTGCAGAAGACAGTAATGTTGAAATAATTCAGGTATCCGGTATTCGCGGCAGTATGGCCCGCTCCATGGATATCAAACGCGAATCGTCCGGTATCGTAGATGCTATTTCCGCTGAGGAAATGGGCAAATTCCCGGATACTAACCTGGCAGAATCACTGCAACGGATAACCGGGGTGACAATCAGCCGAAGCAATAACGAGGGTAGTGAAATTACCGTTCGTGGTTTCGGCCCCAGTTTTAACCTGTTGACACTAAATGGCCGTCAGATGCCGGGCACCGGCAACTCTCGTTCCTTTGATTTGGCCAATTTATCCTCGGCAGGTGTCAGCACCTTGTCTGTCTATAAATCCAGCCGCGTTGATGTTCCCAGTGGTGGTTTGGGTGCGACAGTTGACATCGAAACCGGTAAGCCTCTGGCTTCTCCTGGGTTAAAGTACACAGTGTCAGCGAAAGGCATTTATGATGAGTCCAATGAGCTGGGTGATGACGTTACCCCTGAAATTGCGGCCATGTACAGCAATACCTTTATGGATAATAAAATTGGTATTTCTATCACGGCCTCCTACCAGGAACGTGATTTCCAACAACAAAGTGCCAACATTCCCGGCTGGCAGGCGAATACCGGACCATTTGGCGCGGCAACAAACAATATCGACCCTCGCCCTGAAGCTACCAGCGAAGAGCAAGATTTGTTAGATGGTGTAGCCGATGGTCGTGTGGGTAACACCTTTTTACCGCGTCAGATATCCTATGATGTCAATGATGTACAACGCTACCGAACTAACACCCATCTGACCTTGCAATTTGCACCTCGCGACGACATGACGTTCACTGCTGATTACCTCTACAACGAGGCAGAAACATCGCTTGAAGGCTATGGATTCGGTATCTGGTTTAACTTCGGCGGCAACGTCACAAATTACGAGTTGGATGAAAATGGTACAGCGACACGCTTTACCGAAGTGCAAAATGATTTTGCCCATTCGCGCACGGCCAGCACGATAGGTGTCGAGCAAGACTCTGTCGGCTTTAACTGGGAATGGCAAATTAATGATGACTTCCACGTTGAGATGGATTATCACGACTCCAAAGTCACCTACGATGATGGTTTAGATGAAGGCACTAACGCCAGCTCGTTGCTGATTATTGCGCCGAATAACATCGTGACCAAAACCTATGATTTCACCAACAGTGAAATACCTCACTTTGAAATGACCTGGCCAAATGGTGCCGCGGAAGCAAATCCGAATGATATTGATCCATTGTTCGCACAATTCTCCCGCAATATCGGCGAATCATCTGTTGAGCAGTTCCAAATTGATGGCAAATGGTTAAACCCCAATGACAGTTTCCTGGTTGATGTGAAAGCGGGCGCGGCCTATACAGAGCAATACTTCGGTGGTCGTACCGGGTTTGGTGGAAACCAGGGGCCGAATGGCTACAATGGCAACCAGGCCGTATTCCCCGACAGTATGTTCACCCGGGTGGAAACCGGTGATCTACTGGACGAATTCGCCGGTGGTGGTAGCGCACTAGGTACCAATTATTATTACGACTGGGATCTGAGTGAGGCGCTGTCCCGATTGCAGGCATACTTTCCAAACTTCAATTCTGACCCATTCAACACGTCAGGCCAGATATCCCAGGGTGATATCAATGAAGAAACCCTGTCGGCTTATCTCGCTGCTAAGATGGAGTTTGAAATTGCAAACCGCATCCTGGATGTCAATGTCGGTATTCGTTACGAAGAAACCGAAATACTCAGCACCAATTTGCAACGTGCCGAGGACTTCCTGGTGTGGTCAAACCCCACCGAATGGCAGTTGAGATTCCGCGAAGGAGATGATGTCTTCGTTTCAGGTACGGGTGAATATGATGTACTGTTGCCCTCTCTGGATCTGAGATATGAAATAATGGACGACATGTTTGTTCGTTTCTCCACAGGTAAAACCATATCACGGGCCTCTTTGGGTAATATGAGTGCCGGGCGTAGCCTGTCCCCTAACCCCAAACCTGGCAGCAGAACTGGTGGCTCAGGTAACCCCGGACTGGAGCCGTTTGAATCCACAAACCTGGATTTGTCGTTTGAATGGTATTACGACGAGGCCAGTTATGTTTCTTTGGGTTATTTCAGAAAAGATGTTAAGAACTTTATCGTCAATGGAGCGAATGTTCTGACCTTTGACGGTTTACGCGATCCCTTTATCGGTCCGCGAGCAACGGCTGCGATTTCTCAATTGGAAGCTGAAGGTATTCAACCGACTGTCACCGCAATTTGGGAACGCATCATCGAAAATGGTGGTGGTGTAGATGACGATTGTTGTCAGACCCAAATTGTTCGCCAGCAGGATGATGATCCACTGGTAGAGTGGCTGGTCAATCAGCCGGTTAACGATCCTTCTGAAAAAACGGTTGATGGTATCGAGTTTGCGATACAACACATGATCGCAGATACCGGCTTTGGGGTTTCATTGAATGCCACGGTTGTGGACAGTGACTCTGAATATGACAACGACCTGTTAGTGGTGCAGGAACCACTGCCAGGTGTCAGTGATTCAGCTAACTTCCAGGTATTCTATGAAGATGATCAGTGGTCAATCAAGCTAACCCATACCTGGCGTGATGATTATCTGATTGGTGTTGGTCAGGAGCAGGGTTCTGCAGATGCGCCTCCTCAGTACTTCCGCGATACCAGTATTACTGATTTCAGTATCAACTATGATCACACTGAAGAGCTGACTATCTTCCTGGAAGGCTACAACATTACCAATGAAACCGAAGAAGGTTACGGTCGCTATCGCAACCAATTCCTGTTCGGCAGACAGTACGGACCGCGTTATGCGCTGGGCGTCAGGTACACCTTTGAATAACAACAAAGGCAATTAAATCAAAGCCGCCTTGTGCGGCTTTTTTTTAATGTTGTACACTTTAAAAAAGTGAATTTGGAGTCCGATTTGGATAAAGAGATCAGAAAAGTGGTTATTGTCGGTGGGGGTTCCGCTGGCTGGCTTACCTGCGCAGTACTGGCAGCGGAACACTGTGCCAATTCAGAAAATGGCTTACAGATAACCCTGATTGAATCACCGGATGTAAAAACCATTGGTGTCGGTGAAGGTACCTGGCCCACCATGCGGGGTACGTTGCGCAAAGCCGGTATTCGCGAAACCGACTTTTTCAGAGAGTGCGATGCCTCATTCAAACAAGGGGCCAAATTTGCCCAATGGGTTACCGGTGCAAAGGACGATGCTTATTACCATCCGTTGGTTTTGCCGCAGGGTTATAGCGATATAAACCTGGTCCCCTTCTGGACGGAGCACGCTGATAAAGTCTCTTTTGCTGATGCAGTTTGTTTTCAAAGCCACCTTTGCGAACAGGGGCTGGCTCCAAAACAAAACACCACACCAGAATATGCACATGTTGCGAATTACGCCTATCACCTGGATGCCGGTAAGTTTTCCACCTTTTTGCAGAAACATTGCACCGAAAAACTGGGTGCCGTGCATATTTTAGATCACGTAGAAGGCGTCAACAGCCATGACAACGGCGACATCGCGTCACTGCAAACACGACAACACGGGGCATTGCAAGGCGACCTGTTTATTGATTGCACCGGTTTTAATGCCCTGCTGTTAGGTAAACATTTTGGGATCCCCTTCAAAAGCTGTAAAGAGGTGTTGTTTAATGATACCGCCCTTGCGGTACAGGTTCCCTACCCTGATGAGCAAAGTGCGATAGCCAGTCACACCATTTCAACAGCCCAATCGGCTGGCTGGATCTGGGATATCGGATTACCCACCCGACGGGGCGTTGGCCATGTTTATTCCAGCGCCCATCAATCGCAGGACGGCGCGGAGCAGGAGCTGCGCAACTACCTCAGCGCAAGTATCGGCAAAAAGGCCAATGATTTAACCCTCAGGAAGATTGATATTCAGCCAGGTCACAGAGAAGTGTTTTGGCATAAAAACTGTGTTGCAGTAGGTCTGTCAGCCGGCTTTTTAGAACCTTTGGAAGCCTCTGCATTAGTGTTGGTAGAGCTTTCAGCGGCAATGATAAGTGAGCAAATGCCCGCAACCCGGACCATCATGGACATAGTCGCCAGGCGCTTTAATGATAAATTCCGCTATCGCTGGGATCGCATTATTGACTTCTTAAAACTGCATTATGTGCTCACCAAACGCACAGATAGTGATTACTGGCTCGACAATTGCCGCGCTGAAACCATTCCACAGGAACTGCAGTCCCTGTTACAACTTTGGCGTTATCAGTCTCCCTGGCATCAGGATTTTACTCAGATAGACGAGGTGTTCCCGTCTGCCAGTTATCAGTATGTGCTGTATGGCATGGGTTTCCATACCCAGCCCGGTGCTACGCAAAGACGCTCCGCCAATGAACGGTTAGCGCAACAGCACTTTGCCAAAAATCAGGAAATGACCCGAAAATTGCTCAGTGGATTACCCACTAATAGAGAATTGATCAATAAAATAATAAACTACGGGCTGCAAACCATTTAAGCGTGGTTTTTGCAAACCACGACGAAGAATAATTTACCAAATTAGGGAGCCATGATGGCCAACCACCAATTATTAGACAATATTACCCACAAAGACATCAAAGTTATTACCGCACAACACCCTCAATATGGCGATAACCACAGTTACGCCAGAATTGTTCCCTCGGAGTTAAAAGCGGCACAAGCTGATTACCCATTATTTTTCAGAAAGAACAATGAAACCGGGCAATTCGAAATCATTGCCATGTTCGGTATGGCGGAACAAGAAAACCTGTTTTTGGATGACAATGGCTGGCACGCCCACTACCTTCCCCTTTCGGTGCAACGTCGTCCATTTTTGATTGGCTTCCAAAGTTCTAATGATCCCGCCACCCCTGAAGATAAAGCCGTAGTACACATTGATATGGACAGCCCCCGCATCAGCCAAACTGAAGGCGAGCCGCTGTTTTTGGCGCAAGGCGGACAAAGTCCCTATCTGCAACACATCAGCGCCGTACTCAATGCTCTGCAACAGGGCTGGATGCACACTCAGGCGTTTGTCGAAACCTTGCAGTCACTGGAACTTATGGAGTCGGTCAACCTGAAAGCGAAACTGGACAACGGTGAAAATGTTGAGCTTGCCGGCTTATACACCATTCATGAGGATAAACTGCGGGAACTCAGCGGCGAACAGGTGGCCAGCCTGCACAAAAATGGCATGCTGGAGCTGATTTATATGATGGATGCCTCACTGCAAAATATCGCAAGATTGATAGCGCTTAAAAATAAAAAACTGGCCGCAAAATAGTGCAAAGCATGGCCGAAATTGCGGTTGCTTGTGAGCAGACCTTGCCAGAAGGTCTGCTGGAAAACGCCGCCCCCGTGATTTTGCGGGGCTATGTGAGCGAATGGCCAGTAGTGCAACAATGCCATAACAAGCCAGACGCTGTTATGGCGTATTTAGCGGGTTTTTACAATCACAAGCCCGTGCATGTAATGCGTACAGACGCCAGCAATAACGGCCGTTTGTTTTACAACGAAACGCTGACCGGATTTAATTTTAGTCGCAGCAAAGACTCGTTAGATCAGGTTTTTAACGAATTAAAACAAAGCGAACAATCCGAGCGGGATACCCTCTATGTTGGTTCAACCGCGATAGATCACATTCTTCCGGGCTTTCGTCAGGACAACGATTTACCCGCCTTGCACAGCAAAGCCTTAGTCAGTATCTGGCTGGGTAATCAAAGCCGTATCGCGGCTCACTACGATGCCCCGGATAATATCGCTTGCGTCGTGGCGGGAAGACGCCGGTTTACTTTGTTTCCTCCGGAGCAAATTAAAAATCTGTACATTGGACCGCTGGATTTTACCCCTGCCGGCCAGCCAGCCAGCCTGGTGGATTTTCACAATCCGGACTTAAAACGCTTTCCCTTATTTGAAGAGGCACTGCAGCACGCTGTAGTCGCCGATTTGGGGCCTGGTGACGCAATATACATCCCCAGCATGTGGTGGCACCACGTCGAAGGACTCGCAGACTTTAACGTGCTTATCAATTACTGGTGGCGACAGGTAGACAATTTCATTGGTGCCCCTGCAGATGCGCTAATGCATGCAATTCTCAGTATCCGGGAACTGCCGCCACAGCAAAGAGCATACTGGCGGGAGGTGTTTGAGCACTATGTGTTCTCACCTGAAGAACAAGCGCACATTCCACCGGCTAACAGGGGGATCCTGAATCCACTGGATAATAATACTGCCCGTTATTTGCGTGGACTGCTATTGAACAAGCTCAATCGCTAATTCCCTCCTGTGAAGACTACCCAGCTTTTCGGTAGTTTATCTATACAAAACAACGATTTAATCCTGTTTTATAGTCAATCTCTTACAAGGGTTCGGGAAATTAGCTAATAGCTCAGCAATGCGGATTGCCGGACAATTGCCTCAGAGTTCATTGTGTAACAGCAGAATGCGCAATGTAAAACGGTGAAGCGAAAAAAGCAGTGCAGTTTTTTTCACTTCAGCCGATACAAGCGGAATCCAGGGGAAAAACTATCGGTACTCACTTAGGGTATTGATTATAAACATAATAATGAATAACACTAAAAAACAACAAACCACAGAAAGGATCATTACTTATCTGTTTCAGATGACAGTATGCTGTGGTGTATTTTTGTTGTTGATGGTGCTCAGCCACAGTGTTATTGCTCAACCTGCCATCGTTACTCCGGATAGCAATGTTGACCAGGCCAGACAAGACATTGTAATCGCTGTTTTTGATGATCATGAAAAACAAATTAAGTCTTCCAGGCCTTATGGGCTTTCCTGGCGATTAATCGAAATGGCCGCTGGAGCCGAAAAAGTAAATCTACTTCCTATCGCGACCACCTGGCAATCCGCCATGAACCGACTCAAGGATGAACGCCTGGATCTGGTGTTTGGCGCCTTTAAAACAGAGCAGCGCAGCCAGTGGGCCAGTTTTAGTTTGCCACTGGCGACCGATTATTCAGCCTTGTTTACCACCGTAGAAAACCCCGTGCGGGAATATTCAGACATTAACCTTGAGTACGATACCGTAGGCGGCGTTTTTCAAGGTAGTTGTCGCCTAAGCCGTTAAGCTGCTTCTTTTTTGCTCTCCGGATTAAGTTCCACAACAT